>JBLIDR010000062.1:0-7694 GCA_047632655.1 Francisellaceae bacterium
AATATTGGAGCCCAAGCAATAACAGTACCGTGCCCACCCATTAGAGCTGCTGAACCAGTTAATAAACCACTTGACGGTTGACGGCCAAGAAGGGTTGCTATGGTAATGCCAACTATATCTTGTATGCTTAAATAGACAATCGTCAGTACTAATAAAATTACTAATCTACTTCCGCCTTGTCGAATATCATCTAGTTTGGCGTTTAATCCGATCGTTGTGAAAAAATATAAAAGTAATGTGTCTCTTAATGTGAGGTCAAAGTTAATTGTATGACGCTAGAATAATAAATAATGGCAATGATAATAGCTGCTATTAGACCTCCTGTGACTGGCTCAGGAATGGTTAGGTTTTGCAATAATTTTAATCGTCTGGTTAAGGACATTCCGATGAATAAAAAAATAACTCCGATTGTGACGGAATAAGCTGAATCTAAATTAATAATATTTTCTATGGGCATAAGGATTGTAATTAATATGACATTGATTACAATTTAGTTTAATAAGTCTCTATTTTCAAGAAACACAATTTATTTTAATGTCTATTTTTCAAACCAGTTATCAAGTTGAGATACCAAGAGATCTACACCATTATTTTTTAAGGAAGAAAATAGTTGTACCGTACATAGGTCGCTTTGATATTTATTTTGGAGTTCTTTTTTGACATGCATGATAGTTTTTGCCTGCTGATTGTTACTTAGCTTGTCTGACTTGGTTAACAATAGATGAATAGGAGTATTCAAGTCTAATGCATATTGAATCATAACTAGATCAAATTCTTTTAATGGGTGGCGGCTATCAACTAATAAAATAATACCTTTTAATGATTCTCTTTTTGACAGATACATTTCGAGCATACTCTGCCAGCTTTTACGTACAGCTACAGGTACTTTAGCATATCCGTAGCCGGGTAAATCTACAAGGCGATTCTCCTCAGGCTCTAATGCAAAAAAATTGATTAACTGTGTTCGCCCTGGAGTTTTACTTACTCTAGCTAAAGCTTTGTGTTTGGTTAGAGTATTAAGAGCGCTAGACTTTCCGGAGTTTGAGCGGCCAGCAAATGCTACTTCTGACCCAATGTCATCTGGGCATTGATCTGATTTAGCTGCGCTTGTCATAAAAGTTACATTTTGATAGTTCATTGTGAATCAGTGTGAAATAAATTGACGATACTATACTATGATGGGGCTGTTGTAACAACTTAACTGGGATAGTAAATGAAAATCATATTTAAAATAGGGTTAATCTCGTTACTTGGATTATTTGCTGGAAGCGCATTTTCACAAAATTTTGATGATAATTATACTACGCTTTCAGCCCCCGTAGCGTTAGCTCAAAACAAAGATAAAGATGTTGTTATAGAGTTTTTTAGTTATGGCTGCCCTCATTGTTATGATTTTAATTCAATGTTGAATGAATGGGAAAAGCCACACCCAAAGGTAGAGGTTCGTAAATCACCAGTCATTTTTGGTCGCAGTGGCTGGGAAGTTCTTGCTAAAGCATATTACATTGCTCAAGTTTATAATAAGGAATATGAGTTATCATCAAAAATATTTATAGCTATTCATCAAAAACAGGAAAATCTTTATACAGAAGATAACTTAAGGTCCTTTTTTGAAAAAAATGGAATTTCAAATACTGAGTTTGATAATGTATATAATTCAGCTGGTATGGATAAAGTTTTAAAAAATGACAAAAAATTATATTTAGCCGCACATATTTCTGGTGTGCCAGCATTATTGGTTAATGGCAAGTATTTAGTTGATCCGACAAAAGCAAAAGGATTAAATAACATGCTTTTAACGGTTGATTATCTTTTAAAGAAAAAATCCAAATAAACTTAAATATTAAAAAGTATTCGGGTTTTATTTAGCTTATATTTTTTACCACTAATGTTTTATACTATCTCTAAAATTAAAAGCAGGAAACGATTGGCATGGGTTCAGATATTGGGAAGAATAAACTTGAGTTAGATACACCGTGCCTAGTAATTGATAAAAATAAATTAATACATAACATTAAACAAATGCAAAAGTTTGCAGATTCAAAGGGAAAGCAAGTTAGGCCTCATGCCAAGACACATAAATGTAGTGAAATTTGTAAGCTGCAACTTAAATATGGAGCAATTGGAATATGTGTAACCAAGATATCTGAAGCTTATGAGTTAGCTAAATCAAGTATTAAGAATATATTAATTACCTCACCAGTTGTTACCGATACAAAAATCGATAAGTTGGTTAAGGTAATGAAATTAGCGCCTCGTACCATGCTTGTTGTTGATAGCCTTGAGAATGCCAAAAAATTAAATAAAACGTTTCTGAATCTTGGAATCAAATTAGATGTGTTGATAGATATTGATGCTGGTATTGGAAGAACTGGGATTGAAATGTCTGAAGCTATGAATTTGGCATTGAAAATAAATCAATTATCCAATTTAAATTTTAAAGGAATTCAATGCTACTCAGGTCATATCCAGCACATAGAAAACATTGAAGAACGTAAATTAGCTTCGAATAAAATACTTATCGCTGCTGGCCAAGTTAAACAAAAGCTTATAAATGTGGGTTTGGAGTGCAATATACAAACAGGTAGCGGTACTGGAACTTTCAGTATTGATGCTGATCTTCCGAATGTTACTGAAATTCAGCCTGGTTCTTATACCGTTATGGATGCTGAGTATAATAATATTGATTATCAAAATAAAAAATTCTTAGCAGCAATGACAATGCTAACTACAGTTATTAGCGCAAATCAAAGCAGCCATGTTACAGTTGATGCTGGTACAAAAGCTTTGTATCAAGTTAGCACAAGACCTCAAATTATAAGCCAAGATAATCTTAAATATGATTGGGATTACTTTGGGGATGAACATGGGAAAGTGACTTCTGGAAATAATAAATTACCTAAATTAAATGATGTTCTTGAATTGGTGGTCGCACATTGTGACCCAACCATAAATTTGTTTGATTATTTTTATATTACCGAAAATGACATTGTGGTTGATATATGGAAAATTAACTTAAGAGGTTGTTGTCAGTAAAATTTAATAATTCAGAATACATAAATTTGTAACAAACTTACGCTAGACTTCTATTTTATTTTAATCATTGCTAAGCAGTTTTATTGCTTGTCGACCGAGTTTTATACGTTAAATAAAAGACTGAATCTTTTGGAGAATTAATTATGCCTACGCCAAGTAAAATGAAAACTATGTGGTTTACTGCTTTTGGGGCGAGTTTAGAATGGTTTGAATTTAGTTTATATGGGTACCTAGCTGTTTATTTAAGCGCTGTATTCTTTCCGGGGGATAATAAAAAAGTAGGGCTTATTGCTATCTTTGGGATTTTCGCTGCGAGTTATTTTATGCGCCCAATTGGTGGTTTTGTAATGGGTCATATTGGCGATAGATTAGGTCGTAGAAAAGCCATTGTCTATAGTATTAGTTTAATGTGTATTCCAATGCTTATAATGTCCTTTATGCCAACGTATGATACAGCTGGGGTATGGGCAATCGTTATTTTGATTTTTGCTCGAATGCTTCAAGGGTTTTCAGTTGGTGGTGAATTCACGGGAGTTTTGGTCATGTTATCTGAAACTGCGCCAAGCCACTTGAGAGGATTTGCCGCTTCCTTGGCGTCAACCACTTCTCAGATAGGTGTTATTATTAGTACTGTAACCGTTGCTGTCTTAGCTTCAGTTTTTTCTTATACTGAAATGTTGGCTTATGGTTGGAGGATTGCATTTTTTATTGGTTTTATTTTAGGTCTTGTGTCTTTATTTATGCAGCACTCAGTGAGCGAGTCTCCATATTTTGAAGAGGTTAAAAAAGAACATAAAGAAGAAAAAATTCCATTATTAAATGCACTTAAAGGTCCTAAAATGCCGTTAGTATGGGTTTTTGTATTAACTGGATACATCGGTATTGCCTATTACATGATGGGTACTTATTTACCTAATAATTTTATTTCTTCTAGAGGCATGGGAATTGATCTTGTTATGTGGATTATGGCCGTTACTTCAATTATTTATGCCGTAACCTCTCCATTATTTGGTTGGTTTTCTGACTTGTGGGGAAGGAAAATCATGCTATATATACCGATTATATTATTAATGTTAGTCGCTTATCCAATGTTTATGTGGCTGGAAAATGGCAGTACCATGCATATATTAATTGCAGAAGGTGTGTTTGCTTGTTTGGTAGCAGCTATGACCTCTTCTTTTCAAATTACGGTTAGTGAATTGTTTCCGACAGAGCATCGTTATAGTGGGATGTCAGCAGCATATAACGTTGGAAATGCCATGTTTGCCGGCACGACTCCTATGATTTCTTTAGCGTTAGTTGGTGCTTTTAACACGAGTTATGCACCATGTTATTATTTAATCATTGCCTCAATTATAACTTTGTTAATTATCTGGAAAATGCCAGAAACGCGAAAAGCAAAATATTTTGATGAATAAATAGTAAATCTTTACAATAAACATCAGCTTTAGCTTGACCAATAACCGACACTTTTTTATGCTCTATCCAGATATATCCATAAATGAAATATATGACCTTAGAAAAAATAAAATCTTTAATGAAATCAGAAATAGAAATCACTGATAATCTTATTGTTGAACAATTAAAATCTGATGTTGTTTTGATAAACCAAATCGGTCAATATATTATTCATTCTGGCGGTAAAAGGCTTCGCCCTGTGTTAACTTTGATTTGTGCTAAAGCTCTTGATTACCAAGGCCAAGATCATACTTCATTAGCCGCTATAATTGAGTTTATCCATACAGCAACATTATTACATGATGATGTGGTTGATCATTCGGATTTACGTCGTGGTAAAAAAACGGCTAATAATGTTTTTGGTAATGCAGCCAGTGTTTTAACTGGAGACTTTTTATATTCTCGTTCATTTCAAATGATGGTTAAACTTGAAAACATGCGTGTAATGAAAATTTTAGCTGATGCAACCAATAAGATAGCAGAGGGTGAGGTATTACAACTGTTAAATTGCAATAATCCAGATACGACTGAAGCTGATTATTATGATGTGATCTATGGTAAGACAGCAAAACTTTTTGAAGCTGCTTGTCAGTTATCTGCGGTCATACAAAACAGTGATGATCATATTGAAAAAGCGATGATTAATTATGGTAAACACTTAGGTAATGCTTTTCAATTAGCTGATGATATGCTTGATTACACCTCTTCTTCTGAAGAGATGGGTAAAAACATAGGTGATGACTTAGCTGAAGGAAAGCCTACATTACCTTTAATCTATGCGCTGGCTAATTCTAACGGATCAGAACAAGGCTTATTAACGAATGCCATTAAAAATTCCGACACAACTAATATTGATCAAGTTATTTCAATAGTTAAAAAATCAGGTGGCATTGAATATACCATAAGTGCAGCTGAGCAGGCTTCATTGAAGGCCATCAATAGTTTAAGTGTTATTCCTGACTCTAATTATAAGCAAGCTCTGATTGCATTAAGCAGGCTCGCTGTCTCTAGAAAAAATTAATGTTATTAGAGAAAAATAAGGATTTATGGAATAATAACTTTTATTTAAAATCTTCATTTTTTAATTTCTGTGAATCTTTCCATCATGAGTTTAAAAAATTTAATAATTGGCCAACTTTAATAGAGCTATCTAACATACTTAGTTCTTATAAGATTTATACGCATTCTTTAAAAAAACTAATCCCTTGTGCACAAGAAGTTTTTGATGAAGAATATAGTACGCTTGGGTACGAAGATATCATTTATGAAAAAGGACTAATACCGACTCGTGAAAATAATTGGCATGACTTCTTTAATATTCTTAGCTGGCTAACATTTCCCAAATCAAAATCACTTTTAAATGATTGGCAATACAGTGAAAATCAGAATAAATCAGGAAAAAATAGAACGCCTTTGCAAAATATTATAACTCATTTTGATGAATGTGGAATGATAATTTTAACAGATAAACCGAAATTATTAGAATTGATATACAAGCATCAGTGGGAGGAATTTTTTTGTCAAAATAAAAGTTTGCTTGAATCTAATATAAAATTTTTAACGATTGGACATTCTGTAAGCGAAAGATTATTGAGTCCGTACATTGGACTAACAACGAAGTGCCTTATGTTTGTTGTTGAGTCAGATGAATTGGCTTGTCCTAATAATCAGTTAGTTAGCCTAGCGGATGATCTTTGTTCTAAATATTTAGAATTAAATAAAAATAATCTTAATACGAAAAGTTTACAGCCTTTTCCGATGTTGGGGGTAACTGAAATTATCAAAAACAATAATTTTCAATATATTCAAAATCAACAATACTTTCGTCCGAAAGTTAATAACTAGCATAACTTTTAGGTTAACCTAAAAGTTGTTATTATTAGAATCAAATATTGAAACAATGGATTTAAACAATGATAAAGAAATACTTTTTATTGACTACTAGTACGGTTCTTTTAAGTGTATCAGCATCTCTTTTTGCTGGAAATGATTCCAAGGCTAAGGCCAATACGTCGGGTGTTAATTTAATTAAATCCTTAACCAATAATCAAGCTAAGGTCAGTGAATCTTTCAGTACACCAATTGGGCTTAACGGTTATGTCATCGAACCTGTTGAGAATGGTGGCCAAAAACAAGTTGTTTTTACTCAAGGTGATAAATATTTAATTATTGGTAACGTTGTTACTGCTGATGGAAAAAATTTAACTAAAGAATACACACAAGAGTACATTACCTCAAAAGTAGCTAAAGAGTCGTACAAAGAAATTTCTAATCTGAATTGGGTCTCAGAAGGTTCAGATGATGCTAAACATAAAATGTATGTTATTTTTGATCCTAATTGCATTTACTGTCATTTATTCTATAAAGAAGTTAATAAGTTAGGATTAATAAAAGATAAAAAACTTCAAATTAGGTGGTTACCAGTTGGATTCTTAAAGCCGTCAAGTGCTGGTATTGCTGCGGCTATGCTTAATGCAATATCACCAATACAAGCTATTGTGCAAGATGAAAATGGATTTAATAATGCCAAAGAGCAAAGTGGTTTAAAGCCATTAGATGCACAATCTGATAATCCTAAAGTGAAAGAAGATTTTGCAAAAATAACTAAAAACACAGCTTTCTTTTCTAAATATGGCTTTGGTGGAACGCCAACATTAATCTTTAAAAAATCTAATGGAGAGTATGAATATATCGCTGGGTTTGTTAAAGACAAACAATTAGTAGAATTAGTTAACTCTTTGAATGGTAGATGGTAAATGGTAAATATAAATATCAAGCGTTGAACTTGAAATATATTTTGGAAAATTCCGTATGATATCTAAATATTAAAAGTTCCATTTCTCTTTAATATTGCTAATAGCATTAACTTGTTTTTCCTGAATAGCATCACCAAGATTTTTGCCTTTTAGTCCCTGGTCAACCAGCGCTTTTGTATTGATACTTTGGCAGCATTGTAAACATTCACGTAAATAGTCGGCTTGAGGATAGCTATTGTTTTCAAAACCTTTTCTGCCTTTAGCATCAGCTTCACAAACAATGATATAATTTTCAAATGTCTCCGGATTTCTTAAGCCATCTAGATTATTGATTAAAGCCATAATAGTTTTTGATCGCAACTGAAAAGCAGTGTGGCAATGTAGGTGATATTGGGTAACTTTTACGGCAAGGTGTCGATATTTATTTGGTATTTTCAGTCGGTT
>JBLIDR010000063.1:0-7685 GCA_047632655.1 Francisellaceae bacterium
TGAGGATAAATAAATAGACACCAGATAATCGGTGTAATATTGAACTAATGGCTGTTATTGGGAATCGATAATTTTTTATCGACCCTAAGCCAATATTGGTAGGCCTGTTGTTTTTCATATCAGAATGAACTCCTTATCCGATCGGGTTACTTAAATTCATACAGAAGTGTAGCATATTTTTTTAATGCTGCTACTAATTATGAAGTGCAATATGTTGATAATTTCAAAAATTATTTAATAATGATCTATAGATTTGACAATTACCTGTGTAAAGGCTAAGTTATTGCTATGCAGAAAAATAATTTTATATCATATACTAATGAATCCGGAGATAAGTATGTCGAATAGTGCTAAGTTAAATATTACCAAGACAAAGACAGAGTTGGAACTGGTTGTTCATGAAGGCACATTGGGTCCTGACTGTATTGATGTTAGCTCTTTAGTTAAGTCTGGCTACTTTACTTATGACCCAGGTTTTACGTCAACAGCTTCATGTGAGTCAAAAATTACTTTTATTGATGGTGGTAAAGGTGTTTTATTACACCGTGGATATCCTATCGAGCAATTGGCGAATGGGGCTTCATATTTAGAGGTTTGTTACTTGCTAATTAATGGTGAGCTTCCTACTAAAGAAGAATTAGCTGGTTTCGAACATAATATTAAATATCATACAATGCTCCATGAGCAAATGGTTAAGTTTTATTCTGGTTTTAGAAGAGATGCTCACCCTATGGCGATTATGGTTGCTGTTGTTGGCGCATTATCAGCATTTTACCACGATGGCTTGGACATAAAAGATCCTGATGCTCGTATGCTTTCAGCGTATCGATTGATTGCAAAAATGCCGACTATCGCGGCTAATAGTTATAAGCATTCTGTAGGCTTACCTTTTATATACCCTAAAAACAGCATGGGTTTTTCAGAAAATTTTCTTTACATGATGTTTGCTACTCCTTGCGAAGACTATGTTCCAAATCCAGTCATTGTAAATGCATTGGATAAAATATTTATTTTACATGCTGATCACGAACAAAATGCTTCAACCTCTACAGTGCGTCTAGCTGGATCAACTGGCGCTAATCCATTTGCTTGTATTTCTTCTGGCATTTCAGCCTTATGGGGTCCGGCACATGGCGGGGCTAATGAGGCTGTGATTAATATGTTAGAAATGATTGGTGATGTTAGTAATATTGACAAGTTTGTCGCTAAGGCAAAAGATAAAGATGATCCATTCCGGTTAATGGGTTTCGGTCATAGAGTTTACAAAAATTTTGATCCTCGCGCTATTATTATGAAAAAACTTTGTGATGATGTATTTGCTGAGTTAGGTGAATCTGATCCTTTGCTCGATATTGCAAAAAGGTTAGAAGAGATTGCTCTTAGCGATAACTACTTTATCGAGAAAAAACTTTACCCAAATGTAGATTTCTATTCTGGTATTATATTTAAAGCAATTGGCATTCCAACAAGTATGTATACTGTGATATTCGCATTAGCTAGGACTGTTGGTTGGGTATCTCATTGGATGGAAATGGTGAGTGATCCTAAGGGAAAAATTTCACGACCGCGCCAACTTTATACGGGGCATGCTAAGCGAGATATGCCAAAATAAAAAGTTAATGCCATTATAAAACGATATAAGTTTAAATCTATTTATATTTAATCTATTATACATAAAGTAATTTTCACCATCTTTAGATATACATGTCATATCAAGTATTAGCTAGAAAATATAGACCCAGTTCTTTTAATGAAGTGGTTGGTCAACAACATGTTCTTTCAAGTCTTGAGCGCTCTTTGGATAACGGGCGCCTTCATCATGCTTATCTATTTACTGGGACAAGAGGTGTTGGGAAAACTTCTCTTGCGCGGTTATTAGTTAAGTGTTTAAACTGCGAAAAAGGTGTCAGTTCAACGCCTTGTAATAGTTGTAACTCTTGTATTGCTATTAACGAAGGTCGTTTTGTTGACTTAATCGAGGTTGATGCTGCTTCCCGTACGAAGGTTGAAGATACGCGTGATATTTTGGATAATGTTCAGTATATGCCTACCGTGGGACGCTATAAAGTATACCTGATTGATGAAGTCCATATGTTATCTATGCATAGTTTTAATGCTTTATTAAAAACTCTTGAAGAGCCGCCTGAGCATGTTAAGTTTTTATTAGCCACAACTGATCCTAAGAAGCTTCCAATAACTGTATTATCCCGCTGCTTACAATTTCATTTGAAAAATTTAACTCAGTCAGAAATATTAAAACAGCTGAAAAAAGTCCTAGAACTAGAGAAAATTGAATATGAATTACCTGCGCTTGATATTATTGCAAGAGCAGCCTCAGGAAGTGTTAGAGACAGTCTTAGCCTTTTGGATCAAGCGATAAATTATTCTAATGGTGTGATCAAATCAAATCATGTGGCAAGTATGCTTGGTATCGTTGAACAAAGTGTTGTTGTGGAACTTTTAGGTTTTATTCTAAAAAAAGATGTAAAGAATATTTTCAGCTTAACTAAAAAAATAATTAATAATGGTAGGAGTGGGCTTGGTATTTTGGTCTCACTCTCTGAATTATTATATTCTGTGCAAATATATCAATCTATCGGGAGTTCACCGTTAGAGTCGTTTGCGAATGCTGATCTACAGAAATTTACACATATCATTCATCCAGAATATTGCCATTTGTTGTATCAAATTGCATTGAAAAGTAAGGATGACCTATTACTAGCCTCTGACGAGAAAATTGGTTTAGATATGGCGTTATTGAGAATGATTGCTTTCATGCCCGGCCAATTTTCTTCTAGAGATATGAGTCAACTTGAGAAAATAGATATTCAGGATGAAGTTTGTGATCAGCCTGTAGAATTGAAAAAAGAGTTCAATACTACAGAGCAACATGATGGTAAGCTTGATTGGAATGATCTTGTTTCTAAGGTTGGATTAAAGGGTGTGCCTAAACAGATTATTTTGAATAGTTTGGTGAAGGTATATGATGGGGAGATACTAGAGCTTTCTTTGAATCCTGTATACCATAATATGTTGACGGATCAAGTTCAAAAAAGGATTCAAGCAGAGTTGTCATTAACTTTAGGCGTAGATGTTAAATTGATATTTAGTGAAGCTGATGGTATATCTTCAAAAAAAAAAGAATTAACTCCCGCTGAAATAGATAAAAATAATACTGAAAAAGCAATAAATAAGGCATATCTTGATTTGAGTGGAAATACCGTAATAAAAGAAATATGTAATAGCTTTAATGTCAAAGTTGAAAAGAGCAATATATTTTTAACAAAATAAGAAGCATTTCAGTTCTAATTCTTGAATGTAAGTACTTGTAGTATTTCATCAAATTTATCAATGGTAATGTCAGGATTTGATTTTGCTATTGGAACACCATGGTTGTAACCATATGTAACGGCAATAACAGGGATTTTTGCAGCTTTTGCAGCATTTATATCTGAGTCAGAGTCACCAATGATAACAACCTCATTTGTTAGAGTGTTTAAAGTTTTCATAGCATATAGGAGTGGGTCAGGATGTGGTTTGTAGTTGTTTGTTGTATTGCCTCCAACTACAAGATCAAAATATTGGTCTAGGCCAGTATGTTTTAGCGTCATTTTGGCATGAGCTTCTTCTTTGTTAGTTACTACAGCCATTTTTATATTATATTTTTTTAACTTTTCTAGAGTGCTTTCAACATTGGGGAATAATTTTGTATGTTTCCCCATACATTTTCCATATTCGGTTAACGTTATTTTATAGGCAATATCGAATATGCGGTTGGCTTGATTCGGCCTTAGACTTAAATCTAGTACTTTTCTAACAGTAGTAGGGAAACCTTTTCCCACGATGTTTCTAACTGTTTCGAGTGGAATAGGTTTTAGGTTGAAATGTCGACGCATATTGTTTAATGCCATTGATATGTCTGGAATGCTGTCAATAAGCGTTCCGTCTAGATCAAATAAAATACTAGATATTTTTTTATTTAGTTTATCCATTTTTATCTGCCATGTTTTTTTAAAAGTTTCTCAAGAGCATTGTTAAGTTTAATGTTATCAGAGTCTCTTTTTAATAGAGTCAGTTTTTCTGTGTTTGAGGATGATAAAAATTGTGATTCAATTCTTGGTTTGATTATAGATTCTGGTTCATCAAAAAATAATTTCATTTCAAGTTGTGTAATCTTAGAAAAAAAAATAATCCGTTTTATTTCAACCAGTAAATAATCACGTTCGAATTTAAATTTTGACATAACTATATTTTTTTTTGTATGTAAAATAAGTTTATATTGGTCAAAATAAGCAACAGAACAAAATGTTAATAATGGATGTTGGCATTTTCTTATTTGATCTTGGGCTTTAATTATTAAATCGGTATGTTTGTATATTGATGCTATTAAGTAATCAGTCGACTCATGTTCTCCTAAAAGGATTTGTTTTGGGGTATTAAAGTAAGTTTTCATTGGTGTCAGTTTAGTTCTTAAAGTACATATCGTATAATGTTACTTAGTGTAACTCTTTTCATTATAATAAAACAGGAATATAAATGGTCGCTAGAGCAGTCATTAAAAAAGTATTTGGTAGTCGCAATGACAGATTAATTAAGTCTTTAAATAAAAAGGCGATACAAATTGGTTTGCTTGAGTCTGGAATGGAAAAATTATCTGATGAGCAATTAAAAGATAAAACTAAAGAGTTTAGGCAACGTATTGCTGATGGGACAACCTTAGATAAGCTTTTGGTGGAGGCCTTTGCTGTTGTTAGAGAGTCTGGGAGACGTTGTTTAGAAATGCGCCATTATGATGTTCAGCTCATTGGTGGCATGATATTGCATATGGGTAAAATTTCAGAAATGCGTACCGGTGAAGGAAAAACATTGGTTGCGACCTTGGCTCTATATTTAAATGCTCTAAGCGGAGATGGCGCTCATTTAGTGACGGTTAATGATTATCTTGCGCGTCGTGATGCAGAGCAGATGGGAATTTTGTATGAGTTTTTGGGGTTGACCACAGGAGTTATTGTTGCTGATTTATCTCCAGAGCAACGAATGGAGGCTTATGCTTGTGATATAACTTATGGTACAAATAACGAATTTGGTTTTGATTATCTTCGAGATAATATGGCCTTTAGCAAAGAAGAGCAGGTTCAACGGAGGCGTAATTTTGCGGTTGTTGATGAGGTAGATTCAATTTTAATTGATGAGGCTAGAACACCGCTTATCATCTCAGGAGCAGCTGAGGATAGCTCAGAGTTATATGCCTTATTTAATCAACTCATTCCGAGCTTAGTAAAGAGAGAAGAGGAAGAGGGCTCTGGTGATTTTTATTTAGATGAAAAATCTAAGCAAGCTTTCTTAACAGAAAATGGTCATGAAAAAATTGAACAGATGTTGGTTAAGAAGGGAGAGCTAAAAGAAGGTGATAATCTTTATAGCCCTCAACATGTTTTGAAAATGCATTACCTTAGCGCTAGTTTACGTGCTCATACCTTGTTTTATAAAGATGTTGATTACATGATTATTGATAATGAAGTCGTAATTGTTGATGAACACACTGGTAGGGCAATGCCAGGAAGACGGTGGTCAGATGGTTTGCACCAAGCTTTAGAGGCTAAAGAAAATGTTAATATTCAAAATGAAAATCAAACTTTAGCATCTGTAACATTTCAAAATTTCTTTAAATTATATGATAAATTATCTGGAATGACGGGCACTGCAGATACAGAAGCCTTTGAGTTTCATGAGATTTATGATTTAGAAGTTGTAGTTACACCAACGAATAAACCACCATTAAGAAAAGATTTTCCTGACTTGGTTTTTTTGAATAAGGCAGAAAAATATGCTGCTCTTATTGTGGATATCAAGGAAAGAACATCAAAGAATCAGCCGGTACTGGTGGGTGCTGCAAATATTGATACTTCTGAGATAATCTCAGGATTACTTAAAAAGGCAAAAATAAATCATAATGTTTTGAATGCAAAGCAAAATGAAAAAGAGGCGCATGTTATTGCAGAAGCTGGTCGTCCAGGTGTTATTACTATAGCTACAAATATGGCAGGTAGGGGAACTGATATTATATTGGGCGGCAATTGGCAGGCTGAGGTTGCTGCTATTGAGGGAGCTTCTGGTGAACAAATTAAGACTATTAGAGCTGAGTGGCAAAGACGGCATCAGTTAGTAATTGAGGCGGGTGGGTTGTGTATTTTAGGCTCTGAAAGACATGATTCGCGTAGGATAGATAATCAGTTGCGTGGTCGCTCTGGGCGCCAAGGTGACCCTGGTGAAAGTCGATTTTATTTGTCTTTAGAAGACAGTTTGGTTAGAATTTTCGCACCTGAGCGTATGACTAATATGTTGAAGAAACTAGGGATGGGGAATGGTGAGGCCATTGAAAGCGGCATGGTTTCTAGGGCTATCGCGAAAGCTCAAGCTAAAGTAGAGGCGCATCATTTTGATATTCGTAAAAATTTACTTGAGTATGATAATGTTTCAAGTGAGCAAAGGTTGGTTATTTACGATCAGAGAGAGAGTTTACTTGAAGCAAAAGATGTTAGCGATGTTTTGCAAAACATGAGGTCTGATGTTGCTGAGAAGCTTTTTCACTTATATATTCCACATCAAAGTATAGAAGAGCAATGGGATGTTTCTGGTTTAGAGATGGCTTTGAAACACGATTTTGCAATTGACGTTTCGTTTCAAGAGATGTTAGATCAAGATGATAACCTTTATGAAGACACGTTTAAACAGAAAGTTGTTGAGGAAATTGTTGGTGAATATGATGAAAAAATCTCAAGTGTTGAGGATGATTCTATTAGGCAATTCGAAAGAGTAATTTTTTTGCAAACTCTAGATAGTCATTGGAGGGAGCATATAAATAACATGGATCATCTGCGTAGCAGTATTCACTTTAGAGGCATGGCGCAAAAAGATCCCAAGCAAGAATACAAACGTGAAGCGTTTGCGCTTTTTTCAGATATGTTAGAAGATTTTAAATATGAAGTGATTTCATCATTGTCAAAAGTTAGACTTCAAAGTCCAGAACAGACTGAAGTGGCTGAGCAAGAGTGGCGAGATTCTATAAGTGACGTACATTACGATCATGATGATGTCACTTCAAACTCAAATCCTGACTTGATTGAAAATAAAAAATCTGATGAAGATTTAAAAAATAGTCAGCCTTATGTTAGGGCAGGAAGCAAAGTTAGACGGAATGATGCTTGTGGTTCTGGGAAAAAATATAAACACTGTCATGGTGCGATAGCTTAAATAGATCATTATTATTACTAATAAATTGATTTTATTAGTAATTAAATCGGTATCTGCTCTAGCTCTAGGATTACGTTAAATTCTTGCTTAACGCTATTTTTTATTAGATCAATTAATGTTAAAATATCATCAGCTGAAGCGTTATCAGAGTTAATTATAATACCTCCGTGCTGTCTCGATATCATTGCACCACCGCATTCATAACCTTTTAATCCTAGTTTTTCTACCATTTCACCTACGCTTATATGGTACCTAGGGCGTTTGAAGACGCTGCCAGCGCTGTGTTCTTTAGGTAAATTATTATTTCTTAGTTCGTAAATATAATCCATTTTTTCTTTAATTATATTTTTAGATTGATGGTTCATTGAAAATTTGGCAGATAAAATGATTTCATCAGTTTTTTGAAACATTGAGTGACGATAAGAGAATAT
>JBLIDR010000064.1:0-7619 GCA_047632655.1 Francisellaceae bacterium
AGTTTTTTGGTAAATTGGTCTAATAAGATCGAGTTGTTGAGTTATGGCATAGGGCCTTAAATCAAAATGTCTTTTAATTAGTTCTGCAATTTTATGATCCTCAATTTTTCCTGTACCAAAGGTATTTGCCATTATTGAAGTTGGTTGGGCCACACCAATTGCATAGGATATTTGAACTTCACATTTTTCAGCTAATCCAGCTGCAACAATGTTTTTAGCTACGTAACGACCCATATATGCGGCTGAACGATCAACTTTTGATGGATCTTTTCCTGAAAATGCGCCTCCACCGTGATGAGCTGCGCCGCCATATGTGTCAACAATTATTTTACGCCCAGTCAAGCCACAATCTCCTTCTGGTCCGCCGATAACAAACCTTCCTGTAGGGTTGATATGATATTTTACATCGCCCTTCATTAGCTCTGCAGGAATTACTTTTTTGATTATTTCTTCGATGACAGCTTCATGAATTGTTTTGTTTTGAATGTCATCTGAGTGCTGTGTCGATAGAACAATAGTGTCAACAGCTATAGGTTTTCCATTTAAATATTTTAAAGTTATTTGAGCTTTAGCGTCTGGACCTAACCAGCTCAACTCACCACTTTTACGTAAATAGGCTTGTCTCTGCATTAGCTTATGAGCGTAGTACAGTGCTGCTGGCATTAATGTATCGGTTTCATTAGTCGCAAAACCAAACATAAGTCCTTGATCTCCAGCGCCTTGGTTTAAAAGGTCTTCTCTATCGACACCCATTGCAATTTCAGAAGATTGTTTTCCGATAGCGTTCAGTACAGCGCATGAATTACCATCAAAGCCTAAAGATGCATCAGTATAACCAATGTCCGTAACAACTTTGCGTACGAGGGCTTCTATATCAACCCAGGCTGATGTACTGATTTCTCCTGCAACGAGCACCATTCCAGTTTTAATTAAAGTTTCACATGCGACCCGTGCGTTTTTATCTTTTGTTATTATCGCATCTAAGACTGCATCAGATATTTGGTCAGCAATTTTATCTGGGTGTCCTTCAGAGACACTTTCTGATGTGAAAAAATATTCTTTGCTCATAGCTTTCCTTTCTATTTATTTAGTTTGCAACAATGAATCTGGTATGATTATAGCACCTAGTTTGTGGGCAATAGAAATAGTATTTTTATATTTTTTAGGTAAAAATATAAAAATTAATCTAAACTCACGAATAGCATTTAAGATAGGTACCTAAGTATGAAAGCAGAAAAAGATTTTCACGATATTGCTAAATCATTTGATATTGAGATAAATGGTAGTAGAGCTAGTGATATACAAGTTCACTCCCCTGATTTTTATAAATCAATCATCAGTTCTGGGTCTTTAGGGTTGGGTGACGCATATGTTGATGGTTTATGGGATTGTGAAAATATTAGCGAGTTTATATTTAAGGTTTCGCGAGTTGATGGTAGTAATATTAAATTCAAGAAAAACTTAAGATTAATGCTATTTCTAGCTAAGCATCGTTTTTTTAATTTACAATCAGTAAAACGTTCAGTTGCAGTTTGTGACCAGCATTACAATCTTGGTAATGATTTATATGAAAAAATGTTGGATAGTGAATTGAACTATTCCTGCGGATATTGGAAAAACGCCTCTAATCTTGAAGAAGCGCAGCAAAATAAATTAGATTTAATTTGTAGGAAAATGTATTTAAAGCCAGGCATGCGTATATTGGATGTTGGTTGTGGTTGGGGTAGTTTTGCCCGTTTTTCAGCTAAAAATTATGGAGTAGAGGTCGTTGGCATAACAATTTCAAAAGAACAAATAAAATATGCTAACGATAATATTGATGATTTGCCAATTAAATTTTTACTTCAAGATTACCGTGACTATGAGGCTGATAAATTTGACAGGATTATATCAATTGGGATGTTTGAACATGTTGGTATTAAAAATTATAAAACATATTTTAATAAATTAAACGGTTTGTTGAAGGATGATGGGCTATTTTTATTGCATACCATTGGATCTAATGAGACATGCGTTGATCCAGAACCTTGGATAGAAAAATATATTTTTCCTAATAGTAAATTACCTTCCATAGTACAAATTACCAAAGCTATGGAGAAATTTTTTTATTTTGAAGATGTACATAGTTTTGGCACCGATTATGACAAAACATTAATGGCTTGGAATGATAATTTCATTAATAGCTGGGATTCAATTAAGCATAATTATGATGAAAGATTTTATCGTATTTGGACTTATTACTTACAATTCTGTGCTGGAGGATTTAGAGGTAGAATGAATCAACTGTGGCAACTAGTCTTATCTAAAGATGGTGTTGTGGGTGGTTATGATTCGGTACGTTAATGCATGATAAGCAGTTAAAATTCAGTTAGAGTTACCTTTAAACCACCATTTGTTTTATTTTTAAATGTTACCATCAGAGAATGGGTTTGAGCAATTTGTTTGACAATAGCTAATCCAAGCCCTGTGCCTCCAGTTTTTCTTGATCTAGATGTATCTGCTCGAAAAAAAGGCTTTCCAAGAAGTGATAGTTGCATTTCAGAAACGCCAGGTCCGCTATCCTCAATAATGATTTCAATCTTACCATCAAGATTTTTATGTAAACTTATATTGCATCCATTGGCATAGTTTTTTGCATTAATAATTAAATTTATAAGCATCCGTTTGAATAGAGTAGGCTCTATACTGTATTGGAAGTTTTCTTTTGTGTCATGAAAGATAACAGGTTGGTTTGGTGATGTGGTCTCAATAGACAGCTTATTCAAGACTTTATTTAAGTCGGCAGTTTCTTTCTTTACTTGTCCGAAACCTTTAGCGTACTGAAGAGATGATTGAACTATTTTTGTAATATCATTGGTTAATTTTAATAAGTTAGAGGCTAATTCTTGGTCTTCTAAAAGATAAAGTTTTAGTTCTAGCTCAGTTAAAGGGGTTTTTAAGTCATGTGATAGAGCGCTAAGCATTAAGGTTTTTTGATCCATTAATGCTTGGATTTCATAAATTAATTCACCAGTTAAATCTTTGGGGGCGTTTTCAGTTAGGCTGTCTTCACGTCTAGTCAAAAATCCTCTTAGAATTCTTGTTTTAAAGCTTAAATTAAAGCCATATATGAAAATTGCCCAAGCAATGATGAAAGCCAGCATAATGAAAATTGATACCATAAAACTATCCCAGAAAATATCCGGAATGACTTTAAATTGAATTTTAATTGATAAATGTTGGTTAGGGAAATCTATTTTCATGAGGAAAGGATTTGATACATAATTAGTTAAATAAAAAGTTGAGTTTGTTGAGTTGGCATCATTATTATCCGTACTTGGTGATAATTGCCAAATAGGCAAAACCATGAGGCTTCTGGTTATGTTTCGAACTCTTGGGTATATGCTATGCTTTAATTGCTTGATTATCCCTTCTCTTGAATCTTTGTAATCTAGAGTTTCTAAGTTTGATTTTATAGTGTGTATAATATATGATTTTTCTTTTTGAAATTTTTCTGCAATGGCTTTTTGGCTGAGTGATTGAATACAAATTAGAAATATTATCTGTAATAAAATAAAACAAAAACATGCGTAAGTTAAGTGATGGTATCCAATATAAAATGTTCGTTCGCGAAACTTCATGTAATTTTGAGATTGTATGTTTCTTAAGGTGTATTTTAGACTATAATTTACTTAGATGTTACAACTTTAGTGTTTGATGAGAATTTCATATTTTATTCGCCTTTTTTCTTGCTTTTTATTCTCTATGTTATTTTCACTTCTTATTATTAGTCTTAATCAAGAAAAAACGTATATGATTGTTCTGCCATCAGTTATGGGTTTGTTTCCATCAATGGTGTTGGGTGCGCTTATGTGTAGTATGATTGGTGGTGGAAAATTTTTAATTGAAAAAATTAATTTAACATTTAGATTATTTTCAAGTATCTTAATTTGTTTAGGTATTTTTATTTTAGGTCTTGCTGCGCAGGTATTTTTCAAAAACAGTATTTATGCTATCATGCTCTGTTCTATTTTGGGTTTGGCGATGGGTTATACTTTTGCTGACTGGCATGTTCTTTTGTATCGTTCTATTTATTCAAATAAATTAATTATTATTACCTCATTGATTTTTGTTATAGGTTATTTTTGTGCTGTGGCGTTATATGGGTTGCTATTTAGCATTCTTGAGATTTGGCAAACTTATACTGCTTCAATGGTTATTTGTTTTATATTGGCTCTTTTGCTTGTCGCAGTGACTTATATTGATGGTCTTGTTAATCAAGCCAATAGTAATGTTTTAACAACAGTTATCAATGATTTTTTTTCGGTACAGCTGAAGCTTTTGTTTTTAATATTTGCTGTGTCTCAAGTCATTATTTTAGCGGTATTGATTGAATTTTGTGTTCAAAAAAATATTTATGGGAAGCAATGGGCGAGTGATCTCACGAATTCAGGCGCATCCTGGTTAGCCATTATTTCTATTTTATTTTATTTATTGGTAGGCGTGTACTTGCTGAACAAATTTAATAAAAAGTATCTGTTTTTTTTTGCCCAAGTCGTTGTTGTTGTCACCATATGCTTGTTTTTAGTTAATATGTTGCTTATGTCACAGTATTCTATTTTGTTGTATATGTGTGTTTTTTTTGCATATGGTGGTGCTATATTGATGTCAATTGTATTTAACTTGTATGTAATCACATTTTTCAAGTCAGGTGTAATTGGTATTTTCGTGCCTATTACGACAGCTATTTTTCTGTTTTTTATAACATTATATCAATCAGTTGCGCCAGTGTTGGTTACCATGTCCATATCTAATGGTGGATTAAGTTTAGGGGTTATTTTAATCGGATTGCTATTTTTTGTCACTTTGGTGCTTAATAGATTGTGCTCTATTGCTGTGCGTAGTTAATTGTATTTTAAGAGGCTGTCAGTGGTTTTCTATACGCAAATTATCTCTTTACCATCAAAAGTATATGTTAAGTATGAATCTAAAGTGTAGCCTTGTGATCTCACAGCTTTGATGGGTGACGCGGAGTTATGACCTTGTGTTAATTTATTACGAAGCCGGTGAACATGGATATTTACATCTCTCGCTAGATCAGAATGACTCGCTAAATTTAAATGACTAGCAATTTCATTGCGATCAAATATTTTTCTAGGGTCAGAAAGAAGCATTTTTAAAAGCATATTTTCCTTATCCGTAAGATAGCAATCAGGGTTATCAGATCTTGTCACTAATGACTTTCTAGGATAATAAATCCATTTACCAAATTGGATGCAAGCATAATTATCAATGATAAAACTTGGTCTATCTGCAAAGGCTAAAGTTGTCTCGACATCATTCTTATTATCTTTTAATTTAATTTTGACTCGCGCTAAAAGAACGTGTGGATTAAATGGCTTCTCTATATAATCGTCAGCTCCGGCTTCAAAACTTAGAACCGTTTCAGTGGCGTCAGTTACTGCTGTAAGAAAAATAATTGGTACGTTAGGGTTAATGTTCCTGATTTTTTTACATACTTCAATTCCGTACATGTCAGGTAGCATCATATCAAGCAAGATTAGATCAATTGACTTTTCTTTGACTTGATAGAGGGCAGCTTCACCATTTTCAGCCTCAAGAACATTATATAAATATCGTTCAAGAAAAGTTTTTAAAGACTCTCTGATTCCTGGTTCATCATCGACAAGTAAAATAGTTTTGTTGGTCACTTATTGCTCACATAATTAATAAAAATACATTAATCAATTATAATCTAATTATGTTGCGGATTGGAATGTGTTTATTTAAAAAATCTACTATTATGAGCATTGGCTCTCGGCCTACTATCTTGCTATGATATGGTTTTTATACTTTACATCTAGCTCTATTGTTTAATTATTACAAATATATGAATAGTTTTTTCATTAAATCTATTCCAAAGTGTTGGTAAAAAAAGTATAATCGACCAGTTAATAAAAAGTCATAATATGTTGGAGAATTAAATGGTAGTTATTCGCTTATCTAGAGGTGGGGCTAAAAATCGTCCTTTTTATCGTATAGTTGTTGCTGATAGTCGTAAGCCTCGTGATGGTCGTTGTCTTGAGCGAATTGGCTTTTATAATGCTGTTGCTCAAGGAGCTGAAGAAAAATTAAGAATTGAGTTAGATAGAGTTGATCATTGGGTTTCTAAAGGAGCCCAAATGTCTGATCGTGTTTCTTCTTTGGTGAAAGGTTTCCGTAAAGAAGCAATCGTTTCTGCTTAATCTTTTTTATTCAAATAATTTATAAGATCTCCTTCTCATGTATATTACAATGGCAAAGATTGGTGCGGTTCACGGTCTTGATGGTGATATGCATCTGCATTATTTTACTAATTCAATTGAAGATCTTCTGCAATACAAGAAATGGTGGATTAAATATCCTAATTCAAGTAGATGGATATCTTTGTCGAGTAATGAAGAGGTTTACCGGTTAGGTATTAAGATTTTAATTAGACTTTCAGGTGTTACCTCAAGAGAGCAAGCAAAGGCTTTTGTTAATTCTGAAATTGGAATCCTCCGCTCTGATTTACCTAGTCTTAGTAATGAATATTATTGGATTGATTTAATTGGCATGTCGGTTACAAATCATCTTGATAAACCACTTGGCCTGCTGGTTGATATGATAGAAACCGGCGCCAATGATGTTCTGGTGATTAAAAGGATAACTGAAGATAAAGAAATTTTGATTCCATTTGTCTCGGAATATGTTTTGGAAGTTGATAAAGACTCTGGCGTAGTTAAGGTTTACTGGGAAGATGACTTTGATCTATAGATTTGCAAAGCATAATGTCACTTACTTTTCTTGTTTAAAAATCTATATTTTATTATACGGAAATTTTATATAGTTATGCTAAAGATAGCCGTGATTACTATTTTCCCTGAAATGTTTGGTTTAATAATCTCAACTGGCGTAAATCGTAAGGCATTTGATAAAAAGATAGTTGAACTATTATTGTTTAATCCTAGAGATTATACAGAGGATGCGCACAAAACTGTAGATGATAGACCTTTTGGTGGCGGTCCTGGTATGGTGATGATGTACGACCCTTTATATAAAGCACTAAAAGAAGCAAAAAAATCTTTAGGTGATGATGTAAAGGTGGTATATTTATCACCGCAAGGTAATTCGGTAACGCAGAAATACATTAATAGTTTATCTAAATCTGTTATGCCTGTCATATTTATTTGTGGTAGATATGAAGGAATAGATGAACGGTTTATTGATGAATGTGTTGACGAAGAAGTCTCCATTGGTGATTATGTTGTTAGTGGTGGTGAATTGCCAGCAATGATGATTATGGATGCAATGATCCGTATGATTCCTGGTGTGTTAGGTCATCATCGTTCAGCAATAGAAGATTCATTTTATGATGGTCTGTTGGACTGTCCTCATTACACAAGACCTGCAGTGGTCGATGGTGTGGGGATGGTTCCTGATGTCCTCTTGAGTGGTCACCATGAAAAGATTTCATTGTGGAGAAAAAAACAATCTCTTGGTCGTACCTATGAAAGGCGACCTGAGATGATAGATAGCCAATGCCTGTCAGAGAAAGATATTCAGTTACTTGCTGAATACAAGAATGAGAAAAGACAGTGTAAGCAAAACAAAGGAGAGTT
>JBLIDR010000065.1:0-7590 GCA_047632655.1 Francisellaceae bacterium
CATGTGCACGACCAAGTGAATTCTTCTTAGAGATACCTGCTAACGAAAATGGTTGGCAAGGGAAGCCAGCCAATAGCACATCATGATCTTCTATATGATAGTTAATACTATCTTCTACTTGTTTGTCTGTTGCTAGTTCATTTTGGCTAAGAGTGATTTGTTGCAGGTTCATAAATTCTGTATTTTTGTTTTGATCTTGTTCTGTAGAATTTAAGAAGTATGGTAATTCTGAATCGCTAACATAGTGATTTGCTAAATATGTTCTTCTAGCATAAGCATCCCACTCATTAGTAAAAACACATTTACCGCCTATTTCATCAAAGCCTTTGCGAATTCCGCCAATGCCTGCGAATAAATCAATAAATTTAAAATCAGGATTGTCGTAGTGTTTAGGACGATTTGGTAGTAATGCACTGCGGATTTTTATCTTTGTCTTTTCATCAATGATGATTGGATTTATGTCTGGCTTCTTAGACCACTTGTTCAATATTTCTCTCTCTAACCCATCAACACCGAGTTTTGATAATCGTTCTGCTAGACCTTTTTGTCCATATATCTCAATTAGTAAACCTAATAATTGATGACTCTCTTTTGTTAGCTGTTCAACTCTTTCATCTTCGAATTTATCGCCTAATGTGATTTCTTTTATTTTAATGTGATTCATAAGTAAACAGGCTCTGGGTCATTTGTGTGAAATAATAACTCAATTATATCCCAAACACCAGAAGCACTGTTTTTTTAGACAGTTAAGATGGAAGTTACTAGGTAACTTTATATTGATTAATTTAATATAAAACAATGAAATAGGATATGAAATGAGTTAAATTATAATAACAATAGATAGCGGTTAAAAATATATACAATCTAATAGGGAATATTCATTTAAATGGAATGGGTAGTTAAAAATGATAAATTAATGCTTGATATGGACGAGGGCGAATATTTAGAACCCGACGCCAGAAGTATATTTCTGTCCATTTTTTACGATAAATCAATTCCACTCATTACTGTTGACACTCCAAATATTCGACAAAGTTTACCTACTTTATCTTTTTCTAAAATCCCAGCTGAACCATGCGTTACTTTTATACAGCAAGAAAACTCTGATATTCATCTTGTAAACGGTATTATTATCAATCGAGATTTTGAGCCTACAGATAGGTTAACTGACCAGGTAATAATAAAGGAAAAATGGTTTCCCATTGACCTAAATGCGTGTTTATCAATTAATAACTGGCTTGATAATAAAAAAATACCACTGTATACCCCATTAACATTTGGACAAATAATCCAATTAAGATCTTCTAAAGAAGAAATTAACTTAGTTGAAATCAACGAAATAGATAGTGATAAGATATTCCTTAAAGGTGATAGAAAAATAAACAGTGTCGAGGGTTTGAATGCTGATCTATACCCTTATCAAAAATCTGGAGTCAGCTTCTTGAAGTTAGTGTCCGATCAAAGCCTAGGCTGTATTCTCGCTGACGAAATGGGATTAGGCAAAACACTACAAGTTATTGCTTTATTTCAACTAGAAAAGAGGGCTAAAAAAAGTATTTCCCTAGTAATAGCGCCTGCAACATTATTAGAGAACTGGCGTAGAGAATGTCAATTCTTTGCACCTGAACTTAATATTTTAATACATACAGGCCCAAATAGAAGTGGTGACTACCGTAGTCTCCTACTACATGACATAGTAATTTTATCTTATGATACAGTCATAAGCGATGAGCTTTTGCTTTGCGAGGTAGATTGGAACATCGTCGTATTAGATGAAGCTCAAAATATCAAGAACCCTTTAGCTAAAAGGACTTTAGCAGTAAAAAAATTGCCCCGTAGAGTTTCTATTGCAGTAACAGGAACACCTTTAGAAAATTCAATAACTGATTTATGGTCGATTTCCGATTTTGTTTTACCATCAATTTTAGGTACTCTTGAAAAATTTGATTCTGAATTTTCAAATGAACATACGGACGCTTCTGATTTAGCTCCGCTAGTGGCCCCCATTTTACTCCGCAGATTAGTTGAAAGTGTCGCCAAAGATTTACCAAAAAAAATAGAAATTTATCAGCCTATAGTGATGGGAGATTTGCTGGTAAATGCCTATGAACAGTTGAGATTAGAAACTTTAGAAGAATATGGTGCAGCTGCCCACATGGTAGCAACTACAAAACTCAGGGTTTTATGTACACATCCTATTTTATCAGGTTCTTGGGGGGTAGAAGCATCTTATGAAATGGCGAAATATCAGCGAGTATTGGAGTTAGTAAGTGAAATTTTTGCTAATAAAGAAAAAGCATTAATATTTACAAGTTATCAAGGAATGGTTGATATTTTTTTAAATGATATGCAGGTTAAGTGGCCTAATGCATATTTGAATTTTATAGATGGTAGAGTCAAGGTAAAAGAAAGACAAAACATCATTGATATCTTCAGTAAACATCTAGGACCCGGCATATTATTTTTAAACCCTAAAGCAGCTGGTGCAGGCTTAAATATAACAGCGGCTAATCACGTAATACATTATAACCCTGAATGGAATCCAGCCTTAACAGCGCAAGCCTCAGCTAGAGCATTCAGACGAAAACAAGTAAAGCCAGTTACCATTCATCACTTGTTTTTTGTCGACACCTTAGAAGAGGTGATAATAGAACGAGCCCGATTTAAAAGAACGTTATCTGATAATGCAGTAACTGGACATGATGGGACTATTGACAGTTCAGTATTCGAACAAGCATTAAAAGTAACACCATTTGCAAAAGGAGATAACATTGAGTAAATCAATATCTAAGAAGTTAAGCGCTAATGACCTTGGCCTCACAGGATCACACCAAGCAGGTATATTGGTTCCTAAATCCTCCGAGCTCCAACAGTTTTTCCCTGGGTTAGATCCAACAATAAAGAATCCGAGAGTAACCTTAACGTTAAGAGAAAAAGGAGAATCATTAACTTGGGACTTCAATTATATATATTACAATAATAAATTTTTTGGCGGGACTCGCAACGAATTTAGACTCACTTGTATGACTAAATTTTTAAGAGCGATAGCAGCAAAAGTTGATGACGTTCTAACTTTTGAAAAAGATGAAAATGGATCTCTTTGTATATCATGCGAAAGAGAAGGCCAATCGCCAAGCGGGTTAAACAATGAAGGTGTTTTAGTCCTGACAAATGGCTGGAAAGTAATAAATTCATAGAAGGAAAGTAAAAATGAGCAATTTTGAACCGATAATCGTTCCGCCAGATGTTGCGAGAATAAGTGAAGGGTTAAGAGATACTGGATATGAATTTAAAACAGCGATAGCAGATATTATTGATAATTCTATTGCAGCAGGGGCTACATTAATAGATGTAAGGGTAGATATCGATTTTATTGGAAAACTAGCCGTATCTGTTGGTGATAATGGTTGCGGAATGGATCGTGATGGTTTAATCAATGCGATGAAATATGGCTCTAAGCAACGAGAAGATTTAGCTAGTTTAGGTAAGTTTGGTTTGGGTTTAAAAACGGCCTCAACTGCATTTTGTAGAAAATTATCGCTTATATCTAGATATGCTCCAGATGATACTCCTATTAAGACTAGCTGGGACTTAGATTTTATGGAGCAATCCAATAGTTGGGCTTTAGGTTTTGAAAAACCTGATGGTGCTGATTTACAATTATTGAATGAAGTTGCCCCCGAGCAATCTGGTACATTAGTTTTATGGGATAAAATAGACCGGTTACTAAGTGATTACCAAGACCCAACAGGTAAACCTATTAAATCCGCGTTATCACGAATGCTTAAATCCTTGGAAGAGCATATATCAACTGTATATCAGCGCTATATAGATGTGAACGATGATAGAGTTAGAGATATAAAAATCACTTTAAATAGTGAAGTGGTAACTCATTGGGACCCTTTCTTTTTAATAGAAACTAAAGAACCTACATTAGAAAAGATTATTCCGGTTCAGTTACCAAGTGGTCAAAAAACATCATTTACAATAAAAGCGTTTATTCTACCTAAAAAGGAAGAAATCACTAATGATGATAATAGAAAAATAGCGAAGATATCAAACGAGAGGCAAGGCGTTTATGTTTACCGGGAAGGTAGACTTATACATGGCCCAGATTGGTTGGGAATGTATAAACAAGAACCTCATTTATCATTATTAAGAGTCGAGCTTTCTTTTGGCCATGAACTTGATGAAGCATTTCAAGTAGATATTAAAAAATCCCGAATCCTTTTAAATGATGGGCTGTATGAATTTGTTCGGGAAAAATTTTTACCACCCGCAAGACGTGAAGCTGAAAATCGATATAGAAAAGGGACTGCAGCATCTTTGACGGGGAAAGCAACCTTGTTACATGGTAGGTCAGGCAATGCGATAAAACAAAAATCTAGTGTTATGAAAACAGCAAAGATAACATCAGTAAATAAAGAAGATGAAACGGTTACTATAAATAACAACTCTGGTGAAACGGTTACCCCTTTAAGAATTATTACAACAGAAGACCCTAATGAGTTAAATGTTTCAACATCATCAACATTAGATAACGGCGTTCTTTGGGAAGCAGCCATAGTAAATAAAGATGTAGGTGTAATCTTAAATACAGGCCATCCTTTTTACCCTAAATCATATCTCCCGCACAAAGGTGATAGCTCTATTATTCAATCTTTGGATTTCTTACTTTGGTCTTTAGCTCAAGCAGAGTTAAACAATGTCAATGATGACAATAAAGAAGCATTTGAAGAATTTAGAATAGAAGTTTCCAGAAATCTTAAAAAACTAGTGTCAGACTTACCGGATCCTATTGATAGCGAGGATTAGTATGACAGTTTTAGATCAAAACTTGATAGCAGATCAAGTAACTAAAAGGTTTGGTATTGGCTTTATAGGCGGCGAAGAAGAGTACGATGGAGAGGTATTAAAAGTAATCCGTCCAAGAGACCTTCAAGCTCCCAATGGTTTTGCTATAGCAATATCAAAGACTACTAGGGTTCTCGAGGCAAGTTTTAAACCTGATAATTTTTCTGGTAGTTTATTAAGAAAAATGGGTGATGTTGATGAATCAAAAATTACAGACTTCATATCTTCCATCGCTAAACTTACAGAAATTGGCAATATTGAGTTCTCTATAAATGGTGAATACACAGAACAATATAAAGAGTGCTTTACAGGTGATTCTTGGGAAAAAATTGAATTCATATGTGAACGAAGATTAAGCAATGAGACTAAAGGTGAACAAAAACAATTAAATACTGCGGTTAGTGGACTTATCACTAACATGCTGAACTCGATATTAATTTTAATGGAAGTGGAAGAAAATAGTGACGTTGTACCATTATTTGAGATTGGTTTGCCAGAGGGCGCTAAAAAGATTGTAGAGGTTAACAAATATGAAAGAAGCCCAGTTAATAGAGCTCGTTGTTTAGATTATCATGGATTTGACTGCGCAGCTTGTAAAAACAATTTCTTGGATATTTATGGTCCAATTGGGGAGGAATATGTAGAAGTACACCATATAATTAAGGTTTCTGATATGGGTGCAGGTTATATTGTAGATCCAATTAACGATTTAGTGCCTCTTTGTAGTAATTGTCATTCTATGATTCACCGAAGAGATCCGCCATTGTCTCTTGAGTATCTAAAAGAGCTTTTATTAACTCATAGGGAAGTCGATGGCAGTAAAAAATTGCCCCCACTAATTGCTGTAAATGAATCAACGATTACTATTGATGAAGAAGATTACGAATGATGTTATGGAGTTGTGAAGTATGAAATTAAGCACTAAAAAAATGGTTATGCCATTTGCAATTATTATTGGAATATTTCTAATTTACTTAGGTGTCTTGGTAGTTAACATCTGGCCTATTGATGAAGTATCTTTAGGTCAATCTGGGCTATTTGGGGATACTTTTGGAGCATTAACTTCCCTTTTTTCAGGGTTAGCATTTGCTGGACTTTTAGTGACTATTTGGCAACAAAAGGAGGACTTGTCTTTAACGAGAAAAGAAATTAAAGATCAACACTTTGAAAATGTTCTTTTTAGAATGTTAGAAATGCATAACTGCATTGTGACCGATTTAGATCTGAGAAAGAAAGCCGATGTTAATGGAGCTGGTTTAGTAATTGCTGTTGGAAGAGATTGTTTTCAACTATTCTTTGATCGGTTTACAAAGGCGTATAAAGATAACAAACGAACTAATAAAAAATCAAAGGAATATTGTAATGAGGTCTATGAAGCTTTCTTTGAGAAGCATCAGAGTGATTTGGGACACTATTTTAGATACCTTTACAACATTTTTAAGTTTATTAAAGAATCAGATGTCGATAATAAAAAAGCTTATACTAGTATTGTTAGAGCTCAGCTTTCAGACAATGAGCTACTTTTATTATTTTACAATTGCCTTTCTAAAAATGGTGAAGAAAAATTCAAACCTTTGGTTGAAGAGTTTCAACTATTGGATAATCTGCCCATTATTTACTTATTAGACAAGGAACATACTAAGCTATTTAATAGCTCAGCATTTAGTTAAAAAACCCTACTACCCAAAATGAGAGGTAGGGTCTAGTTTTACACTTTCATAAAGTCTATTAACCTGAAATTGTTTCGAGTAATTCCGCTGTTGCAGAATTTTCATGGTCCTGGCTTTGACGGGGCCAATTCCATATAACTTATCAATGAGGCTAATTTCACTTATTTCTAATAATTCTTGCACTGTTAATACATTAATACTTTTTAATTTGTACTTTTGCCAGGCTGTAAGAGAAAGAGTATTTATACTTTTGGTTAACTGAATCTTTAATGAGCTTAAAAATTCAACATCTGAGAACTCTTGAATATATTTAATCTCAAGGCTCGAGTAGGCAGAATTATTAGGACCATACTTTGTGAAAAATCTAACTTTATATTATTAATTATCTCGTAAGATAACTTAGTTGGCGTTGTATTGCCCGCTAATAAACAACCAAATTGGAGTTCATACCTATCGCCTATAGCTTATTTTGTTGCTTTGACCCCACTATCATATTTCCTAATAATTCCTGTATATGATAGTAGCCTTAGCCCTTCCTTGACTTGTTCGGGTGTATCTTTATTTACCCAGAAATATATAATTGATTCTTTTTTCTCTCTTCCAAGCCTGTCATCATTTTTTTCATTGTAGTTGGGATAACAATATCTTCAATAAATGTTCGTCCCCAATCGATAATTTTTTTATGCCCTTTATACTTATCACCTAAATTTGTATGTTCATTCCATATATAAGCTCGGTAAAAATTACGAATGACATCATTTACTTTAATTATTATAATAAAAAAGCGACTCCTCCATGAGAAAGTCGCTTTTTTAGTTTCGTACTTTTAAATATTGAATCGATCTTGTTTAGTATCGATCTATTAATTTTTGTATCGCAGTATTAGCTAGGTTGCGAACATTAAATAACAGCTATAGTTTTTGACCCCATGACAGCAAACTATTCAACCGTCACCGATTTAGCCAAGTTACGCGGTTGGTCAACATCGGTACCTTTGATGATGGCAACATAGTAAGACAGTAATTGTAGCGGCAAGGTGTAAACGATAGGGGCAATTAAGTCATCA
>JBLIDR010000066.1:0-7507 GCA_047632655.1 Francisellaceae bacterium
ACGCACTAAACTGACTAATATTTTTAATACCAATTCCAATAGAAAATTAGCCACTGCTAAGATAAAAAAATAGATTGCTAAAGTTAAAAATCAGGTATTAAGATATTTGACACCTTCATTAAAACACTGACAAAACACATGGGTCAGATAGTTAACTTTGCTAAATTCAGGAAAAACTCTGGATTTGTTGAAGGATTGAATAATAAAGTCAAAGTCATGAAACGTAGATACTACGGATTGGGGTCAGTTGAAACATATTGTCAAAGACTGTGGCTAGATTTAAAAGGCAATGCAGCATATGGAATATAGTCAGCTATACTAACGGGCAAAGAGTCATTTTAATCTGAGCAGAGCCGATCCTGTTCGCGAACACTAATATGTAGAGGATACACTATGCAACCTGCTTCTAATCAGTTTCGTTCACAAGGCATCAGCAGTGAGTCAATTATAGAGCTGAAAGGTCTTGTTAGAGATATTCACCAAGATTTCAAATTTAATTCCTTAGGTAAATATGGAATAGGTGACGATTATACCAGAATGTTTCCATTGATTCAAAAGGCCAATTTAACTAGATATCATGCTCGATTCTTGAACCTTTTTATTCAAGTAAGAAACGATGCTCGAAATATTTATACAAGGCGTGAGGTAAAGTTGCGCACTATACCTAATCATCTAAAGTTGAGAAACACAGCTATATTAAAGAATTGGTCTAATTTAATAGTAAAATTAGATGCTGCTTTAAGCCACACTAATCAACATAGGGATGAGGCTAGATTTATCAACTCTGCTTCTGCTGAATATCAAGATATACCAAGAATTTTCAATAAATATCATATTCAAGAAGCATTACTTCAGATTATAGAAAGAATAAGAACATCTAATTCCAATAGCCGTAAAGTTCGGGAAATTGCAGAATTAGCAAAGGATACTAAGCGCCATTATTATATTTCTTATGAAGTGGAAAAATTTAATGACAGTTTTTTTGATATTGTCAATAATACAGAACTAGGTAATAGGATGAAATCGATACCTGAAAACACTATTATTTGTGTATTACTTGAGGCCTATAGGGTTAAAAGTAATCCATTTGACAATGACGTTGAGATTCAGTTTATTATAGCTTCTTCTGGCGCAGTACTCTCTTCAAATATTAATACATTTGATCATTTTTCTCCTAAATCTCTAGATTTTCGTTGTGATCTTTTTTTTCAAATAACGCTCGATTTTTTTAGAGATAACGGCATATGTAAAGAGATACATATTTGCTGTAGAGGAATACACAAAGAACTTCAAGGCCATAAAAACATGAAAGCAGTTTCCTTGTCATTATTCAATGCTATGTCAGGAATTATAAGTACAGGAGGTAAAAAACCCACTATGATGGTTAACCGCAGTATTCACATTGCTACAGCCAAATGGATGGCTTGTTCTGCTAGACGTACTCAAGAAATTATGAAAGAAACAAACATATATATGGAGTTAGATGGGTCATTTTTTCCAGCTATAAACTTTGAAGGAAGGGCTGGAGATATAATACGGTATCAATCTGATATCTTTTTGGAAAGGTTCCCCCGTAATGCACCAGTAGTATGACCTTCTTCTTCATCAATGGGTCGCGCCTTGCCACGTTGAGGAGAGACACCTCCATTTGATCTTATCTGAATTACTCGTATGCCATAAGCAGCTAACCTTTTAGCTACGTCGAGACCATTGCCATTAAATCTATGGTAGCTCCAGATGGAAAGCTAATAATTAATGCTGAATACGGTAACGCTTAGGTTTTAACTATAAGCGCAAGATGGCTTTTTACCAGTTAGTGTGGCAGTAGAATATAAGCAGCCTAACTGAAAGATTTACAGAAAACTGTTAAAACTTTTTGTACGGACATGTGGGATGGTTCTGGACAGGGATGTAGTCTCAATTGAAAATAATAACGATATTTATATTTTCACAGATTAGATTAAGAAATATATTATTGAATAACAGCTTATACAGTCTGCTATTTTTAATTTTTGTTACTACGAGTTAATTTTGATCTTAAATATTCTTTTGTTGATAACACCTTGAAAGCCAGTAATATGGCGGAGAGAGGGGGATTCGAACCCCCGATAGAGATACTATCCCTATACTCCCTTAGCAGGGGAGCGCCTTCAGCCGCTCGGCCATCTCTCCGGCGTAAGAAAAATTCTACTATGTAGTTAATATATGTCAACTAGATTTATAATCTTTAGTTGTTTTATTTGGAAGTAGGGTCATCATCAGTACCTTGAATCTTCATATATATTTCTTCACGATGAACTGAAACATCTTTCGGGGCATTAATTCCCAAGCGAACCTGATTGCCCTTTATACTCAGAACAGTGACGGTTACTTCGTCTCCAATCATAACGGTCTCCCCTATTCTTCGAGTTAGTATTAACATTTATCGCTCTCCTGGAACATATTGACTCATGCCCATGCACTTGTATAAAACACAGTATAGATTATGCTTATAATTTCTCTATAAGATGTGCATATTTTTCACAGAATTATAAATAATTTTCATATTTGAGCTTATTTATTTTAAAATTATAAAATTTTAATAGTATAATGTTTACCCTTAAAAGAGATGAGGCTCCTTGTGCCAGCAGAAAATATATTAGAAAATCATCCCCTGGATGATTTGCCCTTGAACATACAGCATTGGAAGATTTTAACGCTCTCAGCTATGGGTGTTTTTTTAGATGGGTTTGACCTTTTTATTATTGGTGTAGCCATACCATTAATCATTGAACAATGGCATATTACGTTAACTATGGCCGGAATCATTGGTGCTGCCGCACCAGTAGGTGCAATAATTGGTGCAGGATTTTTGGGTAGGTTTACAGATAAATTCGGACGAAAATTAATGCTTCTTTTTACGGTGTTAATTTTTATGGTTTTTAATATCTCAGCGGCAGCATCAACCGGTCCTGTTATGTTGATTGTAATGAGATTCTTATTAGGTATCGGTATTGGGGCTGATTATCCTACTGGTTCAACTTATGTTTCAGAAATTATGCCAGCATATTTACGTGGTAAAATGTTAGTAGGTAGTTTTAGTTTTCAAGCCTTGGGGGCATTTGTCGGAGCTGGTCTTGGTCTGGTTATACTTCATTTTTATCCACACACTGATGCATGGCGTTATATGTTGGGTGCTGGTGCTGTTCCAGCTGTACTTCTATTTTTTTTACGTTTTAGCTTGCCTGAAAGTCCGCGTTGGTTGATCAATAGAGGTAAGACTAAGAAGGCGAATAAAGTTGCTTCTGTCATTGCCGGTAGGAAAGTTAAGCTTAAACCAGAGAAAAATAATATTAAGAGCCCCGGGTATAAGACTCTCTTTGAAAAAAAATATATTCAACGCACAATTTTAACTACCCTTCCATGGTTTTTGATGGATGTCTCTCTGTATGGAGTTGTTTTTTTCACGCCAATGATCCTAGCGCAGTTAATCACATCACACTCAAGCTCTTTTATTACAAAAGATATTATGGCAACTCAGGCGGCTATGTATTTAGATGTGTTTTTAATTATCGGTGTATTTACGGCTTTTTATTTAATTGAGAAATGGGGTAGGATTAAATTACAAAAATTTGGTTTTATAGGGATGTTTGTTGGCTTGGTTATTTTGGCTACGTCTACTTACATGGGTGATAATATTTATAGCATGATTGCTTTATTCTCCGGCTTTGTTATTTTTAATTTCATGGTTAATGCTGGGCCAAACCCTACTACGTACATGCTACCTGCCGAGATATTTCCAACGAAAATACGAGCGACAGGTCACGGCTTTGCTGCAGCTACAGGCAAAGTTGGTGCTGCCGTTGGTATTTTTATCCTGCCTGTTTTAAAAGAGCATATTGGTTTAGGCCCAACTATTTATATTATTGCCGGAACAGCGCTTTTAGGCTACTTAACGACACATATCTTTGGTGTAGAAACTAAAGGTAAGTCACTCGATGATATTGATCAGATGTATGATGAGTCAAGGTCTAAAACTATGTTGATGCTTTCTCTACCTTAAATTCAAAGCAGCTGTCTTTATCTAAACCAAGTTTAATTTTCTCAATATCTTCATCTTCACACATATTTTCCAAAATAACCTGTGAAAGCTTGGGCATAATATTGCCTTTTAAAATATGATCCACATTTCTTGCTCCAGTTTCATAGTCTGTACAGCGACTTGCAACTTGCTTCAACACATCATCTGAAAATTCAAGTGTAATCCCATTATTCTTTTTCAATTGCTTTGCTAACTTATCTAATTTAAGTTTTACAATTTCACATAAAGCCTCTTGAGAAAGAATATAATAAGGAACTATAGTCGTTCTAGCCAATAAAGCTGGTTTAAACCATTGGCTCAACAATGGTCTTATATGGGTCAAAACATCCTCTTGATTTGCATTTGGGTTTTCTAGTGTCACCTCTGTAATTTCGTTTGTAGCTAAGTTGCTAGTTAAAATAATAACCGTATTACTAAAATCAATTTCACGACCCTCACCATCAGTCAAGCTACCTTTATCAAAAACCTGATAAAAGAGATTAAGCACATCCAAAGATGCCTTTTCTACTTCATCCAATAATACCACACTATAAGGACGCTTACGTACAGCTTCTGTCAGCATGCCCCCTTCCCCATACCCAACATAACCCGGAGGTGAACCAATTAAACGACTAATAGTGTGCTTTTCTTGGAATTCACTCATGTTAATTGAAACTATACTATCTTCTCCGCCAAAAATTGTATCAGCAATCGTTAAAGCGGTTTCAGTTTTACCTACACCGCTTGGTCCAACCAATAAAAATATACCCATTGGTTGTTCCGGAGAACTTAATCCTGCTTTAGCGAGCTTAAGAAAGGTTGAGATTCTATCCACTCCTGGATTTTGACCTTTAATCCTTGTTTGTAAGTTTTTATTTAGCAGTAATATACTATTAGCTTCATCACGTAATACTTTACCTAATGGAACTCCAGTCCAACTGGAAACCACTTTAGCCACGCAATCAGGATCCACTTCATATGAAACTAATGAATCATCACTTTGTATTTCTTTTAATTCTGATTTTAGTTTTTCCCTTTGTCCAACAAGATCTTCGTCTGATAAATTAAGAAATTTATTATCGACACCATGAGCGCTTTCTTTTTCATCATTCTGATCAGCGTTAGGATCAACTTCTTCAGATTCAACATTTTCTGTCTCAAGACATTCTTCATCAACTTCTGAATTAGTTTTCAATAGTAATGATTGAACTTGCATTAAGTCCTTTATAAGCGATTTTTCTTGCTCCCATTTTTCCATTAACACCTTTCTGTTAGATGTTAATTCAATTAACTCATCATCAATTTTATCCAAGCGATCAGTTTTTATCTCTATACCTCTAAGTTGATCATCAAGTATGGCTTTTTGCTCTCGATCTAATCCTGCTAACTCGCGATCTATATGGTTTATTTTGCTTGGCTTTGAAGATAAACTAACCTTAACTCTCGCAGCACAAGTATCCAATAAGTCTACAGATTTGTCTGGTTGATAACGACCAGTTATATATCTTGATGAGAGTTGTACAATTGCTTGGATTGCATCATCACGGATTGTTACATTATGTGACTTAACATAATGCTCTTTTAACCCTCTTAATATCAGCGTCGTAACCTCATCATTTGGCTCATCTAAAGTAACCAATTGAAAACGTCTTGTCATTGCGGCATCTTTTTCAAAATATTGCTTATATTCTTTCCATGTCGTTGCTGCTACGGTACGAAGTTCACCGCGAGACAAAGCTGGTTTAAGTATGTTTGCTGCATCATTACCGCCTTGACCTCCACCAATCAAACGATGTGCTTCATCAATAAATAATATTATTGGGACTTCAGATGACTTAATCTCATCAATAACAGCTGTCAATCTTTTTTCAAATTCACCTTTAATGCTTGCTCCCGCTTCTAGCAAAGCCAAATCTAAAGATATTATTCTCACACCTTGCAAGACTGATGGAACATCCCCTTGAGCCACCCTTAATGCCAGTCCTTCAACAACTGCAGTCTTACCAACTCCTGCCTCACCAACTAAAATCGGATTGTTCTTTCTTCTACGGCAAAAAATATCCATCATTTGTTCAATTTCATCTTCTCGACCAAACACTGGATCAATTTTATCAGTCTTAGCTTTTTCTGTTAGATCTTCACAAAAATTTGCTATTGCAGAATCCGCTTGAGCAAGCTTGTTTGCTGATTTATCCGCAGCAGACCCTTCACCTAAAGCTGTTGAGCTTTCATGAGAATTACCACATAATTTATAAAAATCTTTTATAATATTTTGTTTTGAAACATTACCAAATAATTCAGTTATTCCCATACTTGATAATAACGGTCTATTGCTCAATAAAGCTAAAAACACCAAACCAGATCTTACTTGAGCCATATTATAATTTATTGAGCCTATTACCCAAGCATCTTGTATTATCTCTAAAAGCATAAGAGAAAAAGTTGGCTTGGCTGAATTACCTTCATCAAATGATTCTAAATTTCGTAAAAGAATACGTTTGAATATATCCACATCAATATCTAAGCTTTGACAGATATTATAAAGATCTGTGCGCTTATCATCTAACAATTTTACACACCAATGTTCTAGTGTTATTTCGTAGTGTGTTTGGCTCATACACAAGCCAACAGCAGATTCTAAAACACTAGTACAAACAGGATTTAATTTTTTCACCAAGGGTTTCAATTCAACGTTTAACATAAGTTTTTCTTTTTTTTATTATACTATAATGATAGCTTGTTTTTGCTGTAATTTTAATTATGTTGCTATATGTTTAGAAAATAGATAATAATCAGAGTGGATAACTTGGCTTAAACCACGCTATAATTTTACTATAATCTAAAACATGAAATTAAGGCTAAAATAAAGTGTTTAGGAATATTAATTTAATCATATTTGTTTCATTATTTATTTTCTTAAGTGGTTGTTCAACCACCACACAAGTCACCTTGCCTGCAGACTCAGAACTCTATATAAACGGTAGCTCAACACCAACAATAATTGAAGAAGATGGCAGTATTACAACCTACCCATATTTTTGGAATTCAGCTGGTACGCCACCCTCAGGTGGTATTTCTTTTCAAGTCAAAAGGGGCAAACAGATAATCATAAATGGTCAGTTCTTTTCCCAATTCCGCCCTATGTCTCTTCTATGGCCTCCTTTAGCTATTTTATATTGGCCGCTGGGATTTAGTGATAACGTGACATATAACTTAGACAATCAAACTGAAACTACTAATAATAAAAAAACTATTATTGTTGATTATTTAAAGCAGACTCCTGGAGATGAAGGCGACGGATTGTGATTGTTAGGTTTTAATTAATTTATATCTACATCAACTGGCCGGCACTAATATTACTTTACTTGAAATAGTTATTCCTGAGGTGTTGTTGAAGATTGGTCGAGTATTAAGACCAAGACTTAGATACACTAGGCGTTTTTATTA
>JBLIDR010000067.1:0-7489 GCA_047632655.1 Francisellaceae bacterium
AATATATCGTGAACGAATGGCTGGAATGTAAAAGCTATTATTTTATTGAAAACTTTGATGAGTATATGGATAATCCTGATCAACGTATTCAAGAAGATGTTGAAATGTTCGCTGCATTGACCACTGAATTATTTTTAGGGTTTATTAATGCCATTGTGACTTTATCTGCTTTTATATCATTGTTATGGATTATTTCAGGGCCATTGGTTTTTCACTTCGGCAGCCACTTTGATGTGCATATTCCTGGATATTTAGTTTGGATCGCTTTGTTATACAGTGTTATTGGAACATATTTTGCTCATAAAATAGGTAAAAAATTAACGCCTTTAAACTTTGAGAAACAGCACCAAGAAGCTGACTTTCGTTATAATGCGGTTCATATTCGGACTTACTCAGAGTGTATTGCTTTATATCATGCTAAAAATAATGAAAAAAAAGGAATTTTAAGAGTTTTTGAAAAGGTTATATTAATTAATTTAAGACTGATTGGCCGGGAAAAAAAATTATTATTTTTTACCGGAGGCTTTCAACAAATTTCAATGATTATTCCTTTAATCGCAGCCTTGCCAATGTATTTCTCTAAACAAATAGCATTAGGTGCTATCCAACAAATAATGGCATCTTTTGGGCAAGTAGAAAGTTCTATGTCTTATTTTGTAAGTTCATACTCAACCATTGCGCAATGGAGAGCGGTTGCTTTGAGGTTGGTTACCTTTATGAATAAGTTAAGCCGAGTCGCTAAAATGTATTCTGACATTAAGGAGAGTCATGTTGAATGTTCAGGATCTGAAATTAAAGTTGAAAATTTAACGATCAAGGCGCAAACAGATAGGGTCTTGATTCAGGGCTTTAATATTTCTTTTGCCCCAGGTAGAAATTATTTAATTAAAGGACCTTCAGGTGTTGGTAAAAGCACTTTTGTGAAAACACTTTCTGGTTTGTGGCCATTCTTTACTGGAACGATATCCTTCCCTCGAAATAAAAAAATCATGTACATACCTCAGCAATCTTATTTTCCTTTGGGTACTTTACGTGAATCAATATGTTATCCTGATAACTATGATATCAAAGATGAAAAAATATCAGAAATACTTGAGAAGGTTGGGTTGTCTCGACTTATTCAATGTCTTAATATTAGTAAGAATTGGCATGAAATTCTTTCGATGGGTGAGCAGCAAAAAGTTGCATTTATTCGAATTGTCTTATCAAAACCTGACTGGGTATTTTTGGATGAAAGTACCTCGTCCTTAGATATTGAAAGTGAAAAGAATATGTATGTATTACTAAGAACTGAACTGAAAAATTGTTCAGTTGTTAGCGTGGCGCACCGAGAAAGCGTGGCAAAATATCATGATGAGGAAATATTATTGGGATGATATTCATATTGCCTTATAAGAATGCCTGGCTAGACTTAGAGTAATTAAACTTCACGTTAGAATATTTCATGATAAAAATCATCTTTATCATTATATTTTCTCTGTTCGTACAGAGCTGTTTTTTAATGGGCCCAGATTATAAAAAGCCAGAAGTAAATATTCCACAGCAATGGGTCAATATCATAAATATCCAACAGGAAAAATCTAGTGATTTACCTTATTTAGCTTGGTGGAAAACCTATGATAACAAAACTTTAAATCAGCTAATCTTAAAGGCATTACAAGCAAATAATGATATCCAAATTTCCATTTCTAACCTTGAAACAGCAAAAGGACAATTAGAACAAGTTCAACTAGGTTGGTACCCCACTATTTCTTTACAAGCAGGTTTTTCACAGATGCCAAATTTAGGTAGCCCAGGGACATATCTCGGAATATTTCCAAACTATATATTGAATTTATTCACTCAATATAAAAAGCAAGAATACGCCGAGTTAAATGTTGAACAAGCTCAATATGCTATTAGTGCCATAAAATTAAGTATTATAAGTGAGGTGACTCAGAGTTATTTTATTTATTTAGCTCAAGAACAGTTATATCAAGAATATGTTCAGTTAGAGCAAGATGTTGATGAAATATTAGGTCTAACAAAAGTTGAACTTAATATTGGTTTAGATAATGAATTAAGTCTAAAGCCGCTTAAAGTTCAGTTGCAAAACATTAAGTCACAAAAAGAAATTTTTCAGCATAATATCATTATTAGTGCTAATGCTTTGCGTTATTTATTAAATGAAAACCCTGGCAAAATTTTACATGAACAAACATTTGATGACCTCGAAGTAACCGTCGTAAATTATGCAGATTTTCCAGCTAAAGTTTTGCAAGACAGACCAGATGTTGCCTATGCTGAAACACAATTAAAAATGGCAAATACTGCGATTGGAATAGCAACTAGCTCATTTTTACCATCAATCAATCTAGGTGATTTTGCAGGCTACTCAAGTCAACAATTAGGCGCTTGGCAAACGCCAACTAAAGGGTTTAATTTAGAGCAAGCACTTGTCAGTATTAATTTTGATCCAACCGTTTTTGGAGAAATTAGTACGAGTGAGGCGAAATATAAGGCTCAGTACTATCAATATGTTAAGATTATTAGAAAAGTTTTACAGGAGGTTGATACATCTCTGTCAGCAAATCTGCGTTATACCAATAGTTATTATCATCAACTTGATGGTTATAAGGCGCAAGAGAAATTTTATAATCTCAAAATAAAACTGTTTGAGTTAGGCCTAGAATCATACGTACCAGAAGTTTTAGCCAAAGTTGAATTATCCCAACAAAAAATTCTATTAACACAAAGTAAATTACAACAACTGTTAACTGTTGTGACTTTATATCAAAACTTAGGTGGAGGTTATTTATATGCTGATAAATAAGCGACAGGAACTAAATGATTTAGGTAGATTATGACGATGAATTGGAAAAAACATTTTACAGTAACCAACAGTATTATTTTTATTGTTTTAGCGGGACTCATTTTGTACACAGTGTCCTTTATATTTCCAGTAACTGATGATGCCTTTGTGGTGAGTAATATTAGACCGGTGGTTGCTGAAGTTGAAGGTTATATCTCTGAAATATACGTTAAAAATGGTGATCAAGTAAAAAAAGGGCAACCATTGTTTAAGGTGTTGGATGACCCTTATAGATATGATTTTGAACGGTCTCAAGCTCAATTAAAAAAGGCTAAAGCTAAGTTACGTTCCTTGGCGCACCAATTAAATAAGGATGTGAATTATAGTCAAAATTTGAAAGCTATTTATGAAAAAATTGCGCTTGATGATGAAAAGTACCAAGCTGGGTTTAAAGCAAATGTTGTTTCCAAGATAACTGCGCAAGACTCTTTGAAAGATACGAAAGCAGCAAGGGCAAATTATCGGTCTTCTATAAATCAGATTGAGATTGATGAAGAAAATATTGTAGCAGAAGAACATAATACTCATGCATTAGAAGCTGTTGTCAAAAAAGCAAAATTCTATTTAGAACAGACTGTTGTTTATGCGCAAGACAATGGAATTATCCAGAATTTTTATTTAGCCTTAGGGAATCCAGTCAATTTTAATGAACCTTTGTTTTCTTTTGTGACTACGGATGATGTCATTATCCAAGCTAATTTTAATGAAACAGATTTAAGGTTAGTTCAACCAGGTGATGATGTATTGATTTTTCCACGGACCTATCTGTTTCAAAAAATATATCATGGCAAAATTATTTCTGGTTACTGGTCTGTTAATCGCCAAGAAACTAATGCAAGGACACAGCTTCAACATGTCGCGAATGAAAACCAATGGCTCTTGTTACCACAGAGGTTGCCGATACAAATTCGAGTCACAGATGCTGATCCAGATTATCCTTTGAGGGTCGGTTCGAGCGTATATGTTTATATCGACGTTTAATAATTATTTAGAACGTATTGATCCGTTTTATACTCAAAGACTTGTTTTTAGAAAAGGTCTTTATATTTCAATATTAATTTTATTGTTCTATTTAATTTTCCGCCCGCAACAAGCTTTTGCTTTTATTATTGCGCCTTACCTAACTTTTTTTGTATTTGAATTGCCAATTTTTAATACCTATCGTAAAAAGTATACCGCCTTGATTTTTGGGTATGTTAGCGCAATTATTTTTACGTCCATATTTATACTATTAGCACCCTATAAATTTATTTTATTTATTGTCGGGATTGTTTGTTTTATCACGTATGTATATTTATGTATTAAGTATTATGAGTCATTTAAAATGCTCGTTATTCCTTTCTTCTTGGTTTCTGTGGCATTTATTACCTCAGAGCCTATAGGGACATTGTTTGCCTTAAAGGGCGTTGTTTTTGCGCTATTATTGTCGCTAGGGGTTATTATATTGGGTTATAAAACCCATCAGAATTTATATACTGAAATTTGGTTTAGAGCATTTAAATTAAGCTCTAAAAAAATTCAAAAGAATTTAGAGTATTTATTAAATGACAAGCATATTTATTATGACTCAAAAGTAATGCTCTCGGTTAATACCATGTTTGAATATAAATATTTGTATAGAACACCAAAGCTTTTAAATTTAATTAGGCTTAGTGTATCGGTTCGTGATTTAAATATGTTAGTTATTTTTATGCGAGATGTTGATTTTAATAAAGCATATTGGCAAATATTTTATAATTTATTTAGTCAGTTTATTGAGCATGTTGATAATAAAGAGCCAAGTACTATTGGTCATATGGTAAATGAAAAGCTTTTCCCGCAGAACGTTCATCAACAAATTGGTGTTAAATTTTTATTAAAAGTTGATCGTAATTGGAATAGATTATGCGCCAGCGTTTGAAGCTTAATTTAGAGTTGGCTAGAGTTATTCAATTAACATGTATGTTTGCAGTTGGTTTTAGTATATTTATTTTTTCTTACTTACCGCATAAATGGTGGGTAATACTGACCGTGTTAATTATTTCTGCAGCATATGAACCGGGATTGCTGGTTAAAAAATCATGGCAACGAGGGAGAGGAACTTTAGTTGGATTGGTTGTTGCTTGGATTATATTGTCTCTTCTTGATCTGAACTTCAGATTCATACCCCTTATTTTAATTATCATTGCCAGTATTACTTATGCTATTCCTGCGCGAATTTATGGCGTACAAACTGCTTGTGTTACGGTTTTTATTTTTATTAGTTATTCATTATTGCCAACAGAATCATCTGTATTTCAAAACATGGTTGATAGAGCTATTTGTACGAGTCTGGGTATTATTATTTGTATGGCTGGTGATTATTTGTTATTTGCAAAGTATAAATATTCAAAAAGAAATTATTCTATCATGCAACGAGAGATATGTTTGATAATGCATCGTTCTGTTACTAAGACTATAAGTTTAAAAGGACTCCCCGTTTCAAATGCTAGAATGCAAAGATTGCGAGAAGAATTTAGCTTAACCTTTGGTAAAATAGCTGCTTCAAGTGAAGGAATACAATATGACTTTGACGCAACAAAAATAACTAAAGATAAAATTAAAAAATTTGATGACTATATTTGGGAAATGCGCACTCAGGTTTCATCTATAAATTATTGTGCCTTATTATCTAAGGATTATAAAATGCTTGATAAGCATGTAGCAAAATTTTATGGTCTTTTGGAATTAGCAAAACGTAACTATATTCATACTAAGGATTAATTTTTTGCTAATTATTTACATAATTTCTCTAAACTTGCTGAGATACTACTAGCACTAGCTTGGTCTCCGGCAAAGGCAAAGCCTTTGAAATTTTTTATATCTTTAGCCGATGTCTCAGTTTTTTCTGATTGAGGCTGTAAATGGAACCAGTTGTAGCATTTACCTGCCAACTTGTTATCAATTAAATACCAAGTTTGGACATTGTCAAAAAATAAATATTGACCTTCTCCTTTTATTTCGGTGTCATTAGCTGTAACCCACATAGTTAAGTCATAATCATTGCCATCTGTTGGATTTAAAATTTGACCTTTATATTGTTTTTGCGGACTTAGTTTTGCATTAATGAGCGGTAGGCCAATAATATCAGCATCCTTTGTTTTACCATTACATTCCGTACAGGTTAATAAAGGGGGTAAAGCCTCATTGTCTTGAATATTGGTAAAGGGTACAAGCACACCGCCCTTAACGCTACCATCTGATGCAGCTGTTATACCTAGAATTGCTTGAATTACTAACTTACCATTAACTTTTTGGTTACTGACAGTTGCCCAGTAACTGTTGCCAGTTAACACTTTATTTTGTACGCGTGAAGAGCCATTACCAACCCACTGTTCTTGACCAGGAATAGCTTGTATTTCATTATTTAAAATTTTATTGTTTGAGTATGAGTTAGTAACTTCTCTAACAACAAAATTAGTTGAAGAAAAAGAATTGACGCTTGCCCCTAATATCACTGCGCATATCAATATATTTGTTTTTTTATTCATGGTGACCTAATGTAATTATAATATTATATTTATAGCTATAACTTAATATTTTTACAAGAATTAGCTGATACCTAACCATAAAAACATTAAATATAGAGACTGTCCTTTAATTATTGATGTTCAACGGTCTAAAGATCTTCTATTTTAAATAAAAATTTACATGTCCAAAGCAATTTCAACATTATGGCCACTCTAGACGAAGGTGACTATCAAGCCTCTGATCTTTTACTTTTTTTTATATGATTAATAAAATCAGACATAAGTCGTTAAAAATGATTTCTGGTGACTATAAACTTAGCATGTTATAAGTAAATATGACTCATGCTATTGCTTTGGTACCATGATACTTTCTTGCTCCTTGATCAGTAACGTTATTCTGAGCCATATATATTTTTGCTTGACTATAGATTTTTAGTTAATGGCATCTAAACTCAGTACATATGTACCTAATCATGTAAAGCACGCTATAAATCATAATGAAAAAAATATTTATTACTCTTTTGACGGTGTTATTGTCAGGCTGTTTTTTGATGGGGCCTGATTATAAAAAACCTGATGCTGATATTCCTGAAAAATGGATAAGTCAAATTAATGAAGTAAAAAAACAAAATGCTGATCTACCCTATTTGGCGTGGTGGGAAACTTATAATGACCCAACCTTAAATCAGCTTATTATTGAAGCATTAAAAGCAAATAATAATATTCAAATTTCGTTAGCTAATTTAGAGGCTGCACATGGACAGCTTGATGAGGTTGAGCTTGGCTGGTTGCCAAAATTCTCACTCCAAGCAGGTTTTTCACAAATGCCTTTCTTGGGTAATCCTGGTACTTATTTAGCGATAATCCCTAGCTATATTGTTAATTTATTTACGCAATACAAAAAACAAGAATATGCTGAACTAAATGTGACGTTAGCAGAGTTTGCAGTTAATGCTGTTAAGTTAGATATCATTAGTGAAGTCGCTCGTGGTTATTTTATTTATCTAGCTCAAGAACAACTGTATCAAGAACTTACTAATTTAGAGCTTACTATTAATCAATGGCACTTACTTAAGGTATAACTTCTTGAAAAATAGTTATTTTGTATACATGTAGATAGCATTTTAAATTTATTATATCGCCTTATGAT
>JBLIDR010000068.1:0-7383 GCA_047632655.1 Francisellaceae bacterium
CTCAGTTTTAGTGAGTTAGATTAAAAGCTATCGGTTAAAGAGTTAAGTTGAAGAATTAGGCTAAGGAACTAAGCTATGTTAAAAACAGCAAACTCTCACTGGTATGTATTAACCTCTAAGCCCAGAGAAGAATAACGGGCTTATGATAATTTAACGATGCAAAGTTATGAAGTTTTTTTACCTAAAATGGCTCAAGCAACATAAAAAAGGGACTAAAACAAATAGCACTTAAACCATTATTTCCTAATTATTTATTTATTTATGCAGCTAGACAAGCAAGTGGCTAACCTTAATGCCATTAGCTCAACTAGGGGAATAGGCAGTTTTGCCCGTTTTGGCTTTAACTACGAGTTGATAGTCAACGGCATTATTGAAGACATTAAAAAAAGCATAGCCGGTAACAAACAAGGCAAAACCTTGGAAGAGTTATTAGCTTATTGCCAAGGCGACACAGTGGAATTCACTGAAGGTTTAAAAGAAATATATCAAGCGAAAGAAGGTTTAGACCGAAGCGTATTGATGGTGAAAATGCTAGGTCAAGAATGGCAAGTAATTGTAAAAAAATCAAGGGTTTGAAAAAGTAAATAACAAGTAAAATAGTTAACTACATGTGATTAGCTAAAAAATAACGAAAGCACAATGTATGTAAATTAAAGGGTGTTCTCAAAAATTGTATTTAAAGACCCATTAATGTTTAAACAACACCGCTATGGTTTAGACGGTAACGAAATCAATATATTGAAATTTCGTTCAATGACCGTGGCCGAAATTGGTGTAACCGTTACCCACGCGACTAAGAACGACGCCAGAATCACACCCCTTGGAGGGTTTTTACGGCGCACCTCATTAAACGAATTGCCGCAATTCTTAAATGTCCTCGGAGGCAGTATGTCGGTAGTGGGGCCTCGGCCGCATGCTATGTCCACAATGAGGAATACCGCAAACAAGTGGACTATTACATGTTACGTCACAAGGTCAAACCGGCTATCACCGGCTGTGCCCAGATAAATGGTTGGCGCGGTGAAACTGACACCATAGAAAAAATGCAAATGCGCATCAAATTCGACTTGGAATACATACGCCACTGGTCTCCGTGGATGGATTTTAAAATTGTGTTGTTTACTTTCACTAAAGGTTTTGTTGGTAAAAATGTGTATTAAATAATGTCACAAAAAGTTATAAAACATCACCCAAATGGGTAATACTGGAAACATTGTGTTCTGTCGAAACTTGCGATTGAAGGTGAGCAAAAAACCAAAAAGTCACTGGTCCAATTATATTGCCCCATTGATTATTAAATTTTCAAAGGATTAAAATGAAAGTTACGTTTTACGGTATTGGTTATGTAGGTTTAGTACAGGCAACGGTTCTTGCCGACGCAGGGCATGAAGTTTGCTGCGTAGATATAGACACAACCAAAATTAAAAATCTTAAAAAAGGTATTGTGCCTATTTTTGAACCTGGACTAACACCACTAGTAGAAAAAAACCATTCTGAAAGACGCCTCATCTTCACTACAGATGCTGAATTTGGCGTTGAGTTTGGCAAATTACAATTTATTGCAGTCGGTACTCCCCCGATGAAGACGGCTCAGCAGATCTACAATACGTATTGAAAGTGGCCGAAACCATCGCTACTCACATGAGTACAGATAAGGTCATTATTAATAAATCGACCGTTCCTGTAAGCACCGCTGAGAAAGTCAGCGCGCAAGTGCAAAGTGTACTTGATAGCAGAGACTCCCAGTTAACATTTACCGTGGTGTCAAACCCTGAGTTTCTAAAAGAAGGGGCCGCAGTAAAGGATTGTCAGCGGCCTGATCGCATTATAATAGGTACTAATTCAGACGAAGCAGAGCAGTTAATGCGTGAGCTTTATCAACCCTTTAATCGTAATCACGAAAAAATCATTGTGATGGACATAAAAAGTGCAGAGCTTATTAAATACGCTGCTAACTGCATGCTAGCGACAAAAATCAGCTTCATGAATGAAATGGCCAATATTGCAGAACGTGTGGGTGCTGACATCGAAAATGTGCGACAAGGTATAGGCTCAGATCCCCGTATTGGTTATAAATTTATATATCCAGGTTGTGGCTATGGCGGCTCCTGTTTTCCTAAAGATGTCCAGGCACTAGTGCGGGACCACCGATGCGATTGGTTACGAGTCTGAAGTATTAAAAGCGGTTGAACGGGTTAATTTTCGTCAGAAAGATAAGTTGTTTAGTTACATCTCAAAACACTTCAAGCTAGACCGATATCCTGATGCCATAAAAGGCAAAACATTTGCACTTTGGGGATTATCATTTAAACCTAACACTGACGAAATGCGAGCTGCGTCGAGCCTAGTATTGATGGCGTCATTGTGGGCTGCGGGCGCTAAAGTACAAGCGTACGAACCAGAAGCGATGGAAGAAACCCAGCGCATTTGCACCGAGTGGAAAAATTTTAGAGCTCCAAACTTTGAACTAATCAAAGAAAAATTAAATACCAATGCCCTATTTGATGGCCGCAACATGTTTGAGCCATCTCGTATGGCGGAAAATGGCTTTGCTTATTATTGCATTGGCCGTGGTTTATCTGTCGTTGGCTACTAAAATCAGAAGACAATTTCAATTAGTAATATGAAAACAAGAACAAAAAAAATATTGGCTATTTCGACGGGGGGGTCATCGGAGTGAGCTCATCCTGATGGTTGCCGGGCTGAATATGCCGGGGGAAGTAAAATACGTAACAACACTAGATGGCTTACCCTAGAAAGAGGGGTTTAAAAACTATAGCATTATCAAAGATTCTAATAAAAATGAAAAAATAGCAGCGATTTACTCGCTCATACAAGTGTTTTTAATAACTTATCAGTTTAAACCAAACATTATTTTAACGACCGGAGCTGCACCAGGCGTTTTAGCAGTTATTGTTGGTAAACTGCGAGGTCCTAAAAATATCTGGGTAGACAGTATTGCGAATGTAGAAAGACTTGCATTGAGTTGACGTATGATTTTGAATATAGCCGTTATCGTTATTACTCAGTGGGAACACTTGGCTGATGGTAAAAGAGTTATTTACGTAGGGAGTGTTTTTAACACCATGATTTTTGTCACTGTTAGTTCACAATTACCGTTCAATCGTTTGTTGGATCTAATGGATGATTGGTCAAATAATAATAAGAACATAAGATAATTGCACAAATAGCCAATTCAAAATTAACGTATAAATCAATCGAAACTTATGACTATTTAAAACCGGCAGATTACGAGAATTTAGTAAAAAAAGCGCTAGTATTGGTGGGGCATGCTGGAACTAGCACGATTTTTACGGGACGAAAATACGGTGTCCCAATAATTATTATGCCCAGAATAGTGGAATTTAATGAGCATAGAAATGGACAACAACGTAGCACAGTAGAAGTATTTAAAAATGTTAGGGGGGTCTATGTTGCAGAAGATAAAGAAAGTTTATTTGATTACCTCGATAATATTGATAATATTGATAATCTTCTTTGTCCTATTTATGAAGACAGTGATGCCGAACTTCCTTTAAGGTCATACTTACTGAATTGTATTATTACAAGTAGTGAATTAAAACAAAACAAAGCAGATTTGGCTTTGTATTCAAATTTAATAGGTAAAGTAGTAAATGAAATATTTAGTGACAGGCGCAGCTGGCTTTATCGGTAATTTTGTAGTCGAGCGTTTATGTAAGGAGGGTCATGAAGTTATTGGCTTAGACAATTTAAACGATTATTACGATCCGAACCTAAAACTTGCTCGTTTAAAAAGAATTGAACATTTTACAAATTTTACATTTATTAAAATGGATTTAGCTGACAGAAATGGAATTGCTAATTTATTTATGACAGAGGATTTTGAACGCGTTATCCATTTAGCTGCGCAGGCAGGGGTAAGGTATTCTATCGAAAATCCAATGGCTTACATTGACTCTAATATAGTAGGTTTTACTACTATATTAGAGGGTTGTCGTCATAATAATATTAAACATTTAGTTTATGCTTCATCAAGTTCAGTATACGGTGCAAATAAAAAGATACCTTTTTCTACCGACGATAATGTTGACCACCCTGTTTCTTTATATGCAGCGACTAAAAAATCAAATGAGCTGATGGCCCACACTTATAGTCATTTATATGATTTACCGACCACAGGTTTACGTTTCTTTACCGTTTATGGACCGTGGGGAAGGCCTGATATGGCACCGTTTTTATTTGCTGATGCTATCGCTAATGACAGGCCAATTAAAGTCTTCAATAACGGTAAAATGCAACGTGACTTTACTTATATCGACGATATTGTTGAAGGAATACTTCGTATTCAAGGCGTAATTCCGAGTAAAGATAATAATGATGCTGTCGAAGGCTCTGCTAAATACAAAATATACAATATTGGCAACAATCAGCCTGTTGAATTGGAACAATTCATTAACTGCATTGAAAATGCGTTAGGAAAAAATGCCATTAAGAATTATATGCCGATGCAAGACGGTGATGTTGTTAGAACGTTTGCTGATGTTTCTGCATTAGAAAGATCTGTAGGTTTTAAGCCTAATATGCCAATTAATGAAGGTGTCGATAGGTTTTGCAAGTGGTTTGTTGAATATAAATAGAAGCAGGCTGACGAAAAATATATATGTTCAAAAATATTAAAATAAAAGTTTCAGCGTACTTAGATGTTCACACATTTGAAGTCCTAACAAAATCAATGTCTTCATCGTTAGTGAAAGTTGGTGGTATGGTCCTCGCTTTCTTGATAAGCGTCTACCTTGGTAGGACTTTAGGTGCCGAAGGCTTAGGAATAATCAATTTAAGCTTTCGCATTGTAAATATACTTATAATTTTTGGTTTGCTTGGTATTATGCAGATAATTATAAGGGAAGTTGCGATAGCGCATGAAGAAAAGAACAATGAACACATAATTAATGTTATGAGTACAGCTTATTTGATGAGTGGTGTCATGACGTTGCTGATTTCATTAGTTTTTATTTATCTATCCCCTTTTTTGGCAAATACGGTATTTAATGAACCTCGTTTAACATACCCGTTGATGATTGCGCTACTTGTAATGGCACCACAAGCCTTTTCTCAAATGTTTGCTGCTTCTTTGATAGGTCGCCGTAAAATATGGCAGAGTAACTTAGCAGATCAATGCTTGAATGTGTTAATAAGTGGGCTAATTTTCTTTGTGCTGTGGTTAAATAAAGTTGATTTAACCGTAGATATAGCAGCAATAGTTTATGCTATGGGTAGGCTCCTTGTCACTATCGGTATGGGATTGTACTGGAAAAAAATATTATTTAGTTCGGATAAAAAAGTATACCAATTTAAAAGCTTGTATATAAAAGCGTACCCTATCTTTATAACTAGCTTATCATTAGCGATATTAACTAATTCAGGTATTATACTTCTCGGGGTTCTAAGTGATAGTGAAAATGTTGGTTTATTTACCGTTGCCGCACGTTTAGCTGACTTAACAATATTCATGTTGCACGTAGCTAATTCAGCCGTTTCACCAAAAATTTCTTCTTTATATAAGCAAAATAGAATGAAAGAACTTGAAACTATGCTGCAAAAAACAACACAGTTTCTTTTTTTTATCGGGTTAGTTTTTTTTATAACCTTTGTATTTCTAGGTGAATATATACTAGCTATTTGGGGTGAAGAGTTTAAAGAAGCATACTGGATACTTATAATTCTCTGCTTTGGCCAATTCGTCAACATCTCTACAGGTGCTGCAGGGCAGATTTTAACAATGACCGGAAATCAAAAAAAGCAAAGAGCTATCGCTTTAAAATGCTTGTTTGTCGTTATAGTGTTAATGCCCATTTTTATTAGTTTATGGGGAAGTATAGGTGCTGCATTGATCACAACAGTCGGGATTACTTCTATAAATATTGCGTCATTGTCTTGTGCTCAAAAAGTTACAGGGATAAAAGTTGTAAGGTTTTTTGACATTAAAGGAATTATGGGAAGTAAATATAAGGGCGACGTAAAATAATGACTTTAGTATTTTCAAATAATCATAAAGTTTCTAAATCTTCTTTGAGTGGCTTTGACTATTTCTACCTTTTTGTTGTAGTAATATATGCCGCAATGGCAGTACCTGCAACTAAAAGTATGATGAGACCAGAGGCGGGGGGGCTAATTGCTTATGCTATTCCATGGGTACTTACGCTGCTTATTGTAATGAAGCACAGAATTCAGTTTCATAACAAAAGCTTAGTCGCGGTTATTGCTTTATATATATCGTGGGTGATTTTGCAAACGTTTAATATTGGCATATTTTATCCTGGTTCCATAATGTTTTTGGGTAATATTCTCATTGCTTATATATTGATTAGAGTTTATGACTTCAAAATGTTTTTTCTTTATGAAAAAATCGTCACCTTTATGGCCGCGCTTTCTATTGGTTTCTGGTTATGTCAAGTTTTTATTCCAAGCGCCTTTACTACATTCATGATAGCCACTAGCATTCATGAGTTTTCTCAAGAGGGGGAAGTAATTGCGAACAACATCTTTTTCTCTCTTACCTCTTATACAAGAGGGATAGCCGAAGGGGGTTATCTACCTAGAAATTCTGGATTTTCATGGGAACCAGGTCGATATGCATCGATGTTATTGTTTGCATTGTTTTTTAACATTATAAGAATAAAGTTTTACGTGTTAAAAAACAAATCATTTTGGATCTTGGTCGTAGCATTGTTAACAACTCAATCAACTACAGGGTACGCATGCTTATTGTTAATAGTATTAATGATAATCTTTAACAAAAATATTAAAGTTGCTGCTTTCGCCGCACCTTTTATTCTAATCCCGTTTGTTGTAGCAATAGTCTTTTTACCGTTTATGGCCGATAAAATTTCTAATTTTTGGTTTGATCCAGAAAGTCTAGAGGCTATTCAAAGATCGGCTAATTATTATATGAGTGTAAATAACGACGAAGTAAGATTTATTCCACAGCGTTTTGATAGTATTGCTTACCATTTTTTGAACGTTATAGACTCACCTTTGTTGGGCTATGGCTTGGATCCGATAAACTCGTATGTTCAAAGAGAAATATCACCATTAATTTCTCCAACAGGCGGAATAATAAGGCAGTTTAGCCAGTTTGGAGTCCTTATTGGTATTCTCGCTTACTTTAGTTTGTATAAAAGTTCAGTATGGTTTTCAAAGTTTTTTGGCTATAAAGGGGAGTGGTGGTTATTTTCATTATTTACATTACTTTCAGTCAGCTATTCGTTTTGGATTGTTCCTATTTTTATGTCCCTATGGATGTTTCCATTATTTTATTCAAAGAATAGATAATATTAATGCGAGTGTTTTCTTCGTAACTATTTTTAATGATATAGGCACGGTATAAGTTGAGTTGTTTTC
>JBLIDR010000069.1:0-7382 GCA_047632655.1 Francisellaceae bacterium
AAAATCGACACATCACAAGTAATGGTCGACTCATTAGAACAGATAATAGATTATCGTTAGAAAATAAGAATCAGAGCCACTAATAAAAGTAGCTCTGTTCTACTTAATTATATTATACAGCTGTTGATTCTTTAACAGATTTTTCAATTACTGTTGAATATTTTTTTGAAACACTAACTGAATCTTGAATAGCTTCTTTAGAAAAAGCCACTGCAGCTTCGCTTGCTTCTTTTGCACAATCTGTACAAAATTTAGCAAAATCTTCAGCTTTTTTAATTTCAGCTAATGATTGAACTTTTTTAGTTGTGTTTTCAAACATAGAAGTAAAAGCTTCCATATTTTTACGTGTATAATACTCAAATGTTTCAGTAGCAATTTTTTGAATTTCAGTTGCTGATTCAAAATGGTTTTTAGTTAGATTTTTCATGCTATCTGACATAGGGTTAAAAGAACCTTCTGTTAATTTTTTCATGTTATCTGCAAAAGAACCTTCTGTTAATTTTTTCATGTTATCTTTGAATTGATTCATATATTCATTTGTCATTGTCAATCTCCATTTATATTGCGCCGCACAATTGCGTGGTTGCAGTATATGATTTTAAAACAATCTGTCAACATTTTTTTGCAACATAAATCCACTAGCTAGGAAAACTATTATATTTTAATAACTTATATCTTTCATACATACAAGCACTTAACATTAAAACAGATATCTATAATGTACAAACATATGCAACACCCCTTTAAAACCATTCTTGAATCTATAAATCACGAGATTAAACCGATAAAAAATTCTAGATTTATGGTTAACATCATCCATATTGAAAATGAAAAGCAAGCAATCACCCAACTAAAGAATATCAAAGAAAAATACTCTGATGCTGGTCACCATTGCTGGGCATATTATCTACATGAAAATACAAAATCTAGGTTCAACGACGATGGGGAACCTAACGGCTCAGCAGGAAAACCCATATTATCTCACTTACTTGGTCAAGGTATCTTTGATGTTATGATTATCGTGACCCGTTATTTCGGCGGTACGAAATTAGGCGCTGGAGGTCTTGTTAGAGCCTATGGCGGCGCAGCTTCTGAGGCTCTGGCATTAGCAAAATTTATCACCATTATTCCGAAAAAAACTTTCTGAATTCAATATGGCTATGAGAGTACGTCCCATATTAATACCGTCTTACACAGGTTTAACGTAAAACCAACACAAACACAGTTCGATCATAACGTAACCATCCAGATTGAAATTGCTTACGATCAAATTGAACAATTGAATATTGACATTACCTCTGTAACCAAAGGGATGGTTAGACTAATAGAAACAAAACCAACACAACATATATAAATATTTCTATTTGAGTAAATCGACGCGAGCTTCTCACTGTATTAAATTGCATTACAGCATCTACTATTGCTATGCTATTACAAAATCTCAAACATATAGCATACAAAACCATGAGCAATCCAGTCGTAAAATATCGCAAAGATTACACCCCTTCTAATTATCAAATTCATTCTACATATTTAACCTTTCACCTGCACAAACAAAAGACAATCGTTACAGCTAAAATTGAATTCACACGTTCGAATAATATTCTTGACCATTCTCCTTTGATTTTAAATGGGATGGACTTGAAGATAGTCGCTCTTAAATTAAATGGTACAAAGCTTTCTGATAATGATTATTTCAGTGATGATTTGCATTTAACCATCCCAGTAGTCCCTAGTAAATTTACACTGGAAACGATTGTTGAAATTAATCCTGAAAAAAACACATCACTTGAAGGATTGTACGTCTCTGGTGATATGTTTTGCACTCAATGTGAATCAACTGGGTTCCAAAAAATTACTTATTATTTAGATAGACCTGATGTAATGACAACTTACACCGTAAAAATTATCGCTGATAAAGACAAATATCCCGTTATATTATCTAATGGTAATAATATAGAACATGGTGATTTACCAGATGGTAAGCATTTTGCTATATGGAATGACCCATTTAAAAAACCAAGTTATTTATTCGCCTTAGTCGCTGGAGATTTAGCTAACATAAAAGATACTTTCATTACCCAATCTGGTCGGAAAATTGATCTAGAAATATATGCCTTTAAAAATGATATTGATAAATGCCATCATGCGATGGAATCATTAAAGCAATCAATGAAATGGGATGAAGAAAGATTTAACTTAGAATATGATCTCGATACTTTTATGATTGTAGCAGTGCCTGATTTCAATGCAGGCGCTATGGAAAACAAAGGTTTAAATCTTTTCAATACTAAGTACATATTAGCGAGTGATAAAACAGCTACAGACAAAGACTTTGAAATGATTCAAGCTGTAGTTGGTCATGAATATTTCCATAATTGGACAGGAGATCGTGTAACTTGTCGTGATTGGTTTGAACTCAGCCTAAAAGAAGGGTTGACCGTTTTCCGCGATCAAGAATTCACCTCGGATCTGAATTCACGCGATGTAAAACGTATTGGTGATGTCAAAGCTCTGAGAAACGCACAATTTGCTGAAGATGCCAGCCCTATGTCACATCCTATTAGACCAGAGTCATATATAGAAATGAATAACTTCTATACGATGACTGTCTACAACAAAGGAGCTGAGGTTATTCGTATGCTTCATACTCTTCTAGATGAATCTGGTTTCCAAAAAGGCATGAAACTTTATTTTGAGCGTCATGATGGACAAGCTGTAACTTGCGATGATTTTGTTAATGCCATGGCAGATGCCAATGATTGTGATTTAAGTTTATTTAAACAATGGTATAGCCAATCCGGAACTCCAGAGCTTAATGTTACTGAAAACTTTGATGCCACAAACAAAACCTATACTCTAACTATCGAACAACACACACCCTCAACAGCTGATCAAAAAGAGAAAAAATCGTTACATATCCCAATTAAAACAGGATTGATTTTCTCTGATGGTGAAAATAGCCAAGAAAAGATTTTAGAGCTTAAAGACAAAAAACAAAGCTTCACCTTTGAAGGCATTGAGGAAAAACCGACACCATCACTTTTACGTGATTTTTCTGCCCCTGTGAAAATTAAATTTAATTACACTGAGGAAGATTTACTCCACCTGATGAAATTTGATACCAATGCTTTTAATCGCTGGGAGGCAGGGCAAGTGTTAGCCACGCAAACTATTTTAGCTGCAAAAGATTATAGCTCAGATTTCATTGAGGCAATTCAATCTATTTTAAACGACAATAAATTAGATAAATCTTTAATCTGCGAAGCAATATTAACACCAACAGAAACCACTTTAGCAGAAGGAATGGATATTATCTTTGTAGATAACATAACCATTGCACGCAATAAAGTAATTAGCCAACTGGGTCAGTCATTAAAAGCAAATTGGTTAGCTATCTATGAGTCTTGTACAAATAGCAAAGCATTTAGTTTAGAACAAAAAGAAGTCGGCAATCGCAGATTAAAAGGCCTAAGTTTATACTACCTTATGCATGCTGAAGATCAAACAATCGGTACAGATTTAGCCTTACAACTATTCAAAGACGCCAATAATATGACTGATCAACTGTCTGCTTTTTCTGCTCTTTTACAGTCAAGCGAAGAAGGAATTCGTCAAAAAGCGACTGATGTTTTTTATAATCAGTGGCATAAGGAAGATCTAGTCGTCAACAAATGGTTACAGCTTCAAGCTTGGATGCCTTACGACAACACGGTTGAGAAGGTTAAAAAACTATTAGATCATCCTGCTTATAATAATAAGAACCCTAATAAAGTTTATTCATTAATTGGTGGATTTAGTGGCAATTTTACTCAATTCCATCACCGTGATGGCTCGGGGTATGAATTCTTTGCCGATAGAGTACTGGAGATAGATGTGATTAACCCTCAAATATCATCACGTTTAGCACGCAGCCTAATGAACTGGAAGAGATATGATAATGATCATCAATTATTAATGAAAAAATCTTTAGAAAAAATTGATAGCTCAGATATAAGCAAGAATCTATTTGAAGTCATTAATAAAAGCTTAAATAGTTGATGTTAAATCCACAACACAATTAAAATATATTCTGTTACAAATTCATACTTATAATGCCTTACTCCTACTCTATCTCTATTGAGAATATTAATAAATCATTCCAATTTATCTAAAAAAATGTACAATATTCACCAAGATATTGATACAGGTTTTTAAAATGTCTATAAACGATGAAACAGTTAAGCACTTAGCTAAATTAGCTAAATTAAAAGTTGGAAAAGATAACCCTAACCTTACCCAGCAACTAAATAATATTTTTAATCTTGTCGAACAGGTTAATGAAGCTGACACAGAAAATTTGTCTCCGATGTCCCACCCACTAGATCTTTCTCAGCCATTACGTGATGATATCATTTCTGAAAAAAATGACAGAAATAATCTAATGCATAACGCACCTGAAACTCATGAAGGCTTTTTTCTTGTTCCTAAAGTAATTGACTAAATTAATTAAGGCTTAACCATGCATATTGATGATACAATCTTTAATCTAAGAAAAAAATTAGATGATAAACAGTTTTCTACCACAGAACTTGTTGAACATTATATTGACAGAATTAAACAATATAACCCCAAATTAAATGCAGTGATCACACCAACTTTTGATTCTGCAATCAAACAAGCAAAAAAAACAGATCAGTCAAATAACAAACCTCAAGGCTTATTATCCGGCATACCAATTTTGCATAAAGATATTTTTTGCACTAAAGGGGTTAGAACCTCCTGCGGCTCTAAATATTTAGATAATTTTATTTCACCATATGACGCGACTCTCGTTGAAAAAAGTAACAAGCACAACTTAATTATGCTAGGTAAAACTAATCTTGATGAATTTTGTATGGGCTCATCAACAGAAACTAGTTATTATGGAAGAACTGCGAACCCTTGGAACTTGAAATGCACACCAGGAGGATCATCAGGTGGTTCTGCTGCCGCTGTTGCCGCAAGGTTAGCGCCATTTGCCACTGGCACCGACACAGGCGGATCAATCCGCCAACCAGCCTCTTTCTGTGGTATTACAGGAGTTAAGCCCACCTATGGCCGCGTTTCTCGCTTTGGAATGGTTGCCTATGCTTCATCGTTAGACCAGGGAGGAGTTCTAGCCAGATCAGCTGAAGAAGCTAGCGCCTTACTCCAAGCGCTATCAGGTCATGACCCAAAAGACTCAACCTCACTCAACAAAGAAGTCTTTTCAAACCTCGATAGAAAACTGAATTTAAAAGGCACCAAAATCGGCATGCCAAAAGAATTTTTTTCTAATGACTTAAATCCAGAGATCAAAAAAGTTCTGGAACATGCTATTAAACAGTATGAAAATCTAGGTGCTGAAATTGTTGACATCTCCTTGCCAAATATAAAATTAGCTTTACCAGCCTATTATATTATCGCACCAGCTGAGGCATCAGCAAACTTATCAAGATATGATGGTGTACGTTATGGTTATCGTTGTAAAAACCCGGTTGATTTAATGGATTTGTATGAGCGTTCACGTTCTGAATCTTTTGGTGATGAAGTTAAAAGACGTATTTTAGTCGGGGCATATGTTTTATCATCCGGCTATTACGATGCCTATTATCTTAAAGCCCAAAAAATTCGTCGTTTGATCAGTAATGATTTTCAAAGTGCATTTAAAAAATGTGATGTTATTGCCTCACCTGTAACACCAACCACAGCATTTAAGCTTGGTACAAAAACAAATGATCCGACAGAAATGTATTTATCAGACATCTATACCATTCCAGTCAATCTAGCCGGGTTACCAGCGTTATCACAGCCAGCTGGTTTTCTAAAAGGCATGCCTGTTGGCTTGCAGTTAATTGCAAACCACTATGAAGAAACAAAAATGCTATCAATTGCACATCAATATCAATTAGTAACTGATTGGCACATCCAACAGCCAACTGCTTATGAGGGTAAATAACATGCAATGGGAAACTATTATTGGACTTGAAGTTCACGCACAACTAAATACTGAAACGAAAATTTTTTCTGGCGCACCAACCAAGTTTGGTTCAGAACAAAATACGCAAGCGTGCCTAATTGATATGGCATTACCTGGAGTTTTACCTGTATTAAATAAAAAAGTGATCCAAAAAGCTATTAAATTTGGTCTAGCAATTGATGCTGAAATTTCAAAAGATTCAGTTTTTGATCGCAAAAATTATTTTTATCCTGATCTTCCGAAAGGTTATCAAACGAGTCAATTTGGTAACCCTATTGTCGGAAAAGGACATATTAACATCCAACTCGGAGATAATGAAACCAAAAGAATTAGAATTACACGAGCCCACCTTGAAGAAGATGCTGGCAAATCAGTTCATGATCTTTATGACAATCAAACAGGTATTGATCTAAACAGAGCTGGCACACCATTGCTAGAAATTGTATCTGAACCAGATCTACGCAATTCACAAGAAGTGATTGCTTATCTTAAAACTTTACATACTTTAGTGCGTTATATTGATATTTCAGATGCTAATATGCAAGAAGGATCTTTTCGTTGTGATGTTAACATATCACTAAGACCGTTTGGTCAAAAAGAATATGGTACAAGAGCAGAGCTTAAAAATTTAAATTCATTCAAATTCATTGAGAAAGCCATTGAGTATGAAGTTGAAAGGCAGGTCAATATACTTGAAGCTGGTAAAAATGTTATACAAGAAACACGGCTATACGATTCTGATAAAAATGAAACTAGATCGATGCGTTCAAAAGAAGATGCTCATGATTATCGCTATTTCCCTGACCCAGATTTGTTACCTATTATTATCTCAAAAGAGGATATAGATCAAATTAGAAAAACCCTTCCAGAGCTGCCACAAGCCAGAATGGAAAGATTTAAAATTTATTATAAATTATCTGAAACTGATGCCCGAATTCTAACTCAAGATAAAGCCCTAGCAGATTATTTTGAAATTGTTGTGAAAGAGTCTCATGAACCTAAGCTTTCAGCCAATTGGGTTATCGTAGAATTACTCGGTGCGCTCAATAAGAACCATCAAGAACTTAAAGACTGTTTAATCATACCTGAAGAGCTTGGAAAATTAATTTCACGTATTAGTGACAACACTATATCTGGAAAGATTGCTAAGGTAATATTTTCTGACTTATTATCAAGTATCAGTACCGTCGACAAGATCATTGAAGAAAAAGCTCTAAAACAAATTTCAAACTCATCAGAACTGGAAACAATGTTTGATGAAATTGTTAAACAAAAACAGAAACAGTTTGAAGACCTTAAAAATGGGAAAACAAAACTAATGGGATTTTTTGTTGGCAAAATCATGCAAAAAACTCAAGGTAAAGCTAACCCAAAGCAAGTTAATGAAATAATTAATAAGAAA
>JBLIDR010000070.1:0-7353 GCA_047632655.1 Francisellaceae bacterium
AATTGCATCTAGTTTGAATTCTTTTGAATAAGTTTTACGGTTTTTCATTTGTATCTCCAGTTAAGTCAATTATGTCTTAACTGGGGTAGTCGTATCAATTAAACCACGTCAAAGGATCTAACTCTAATAACTTAAAACAACTATCCGCACATTGAATAACAGATTGATAAGGAATTTTTATAGAATGGCTTATTTGATGATGTACCAGATGCAAAAATTCCAGTAAGTATTCATCGCTATAGTCTGAAATTATTAGCTCAGGTGCATTGAAATTTGAAAAACCAATGGTATAGGCAAGCTTATGTTGGTTATTGTTGCCATTACCTTCAAGATCTAAAGGAACAACGGCAAAGCCGAACTTGTTTATTTTCTTTGATAAGTCTTGTTCATTATCTAAAACAGCTCTTTTATAACTCATAATGCCCCCCTTTAGCTAAGGATTAATACGGTATATCAGGAAAGTGTTTTTTGATTTTTCACCAACAAAATAATTGGTAGTTAATTATTTGAAATTTTTGATAAGTTTAAATCTTATAAGTTGATTTAGGTTTTTTTGTATTAATTGAATTCCCTTAGCTCTTGATATCTAAGGTGTTTTATGTTATTTATGTTGTTAGATGTAGCTAGGGAGGAATAAATAGTAATATGAAAAGCCAAAATGAATTTTCGTCAAAAAAGATCACAGATAAATATAACCAATTACTTTTAGAGTTTCACGAAAAGTTTAACAACGGTACTCAAAACCAAACAGAAGAAAATTATGCATTATTGATAAAAAATGCAGGTAAATACTTCGCGTATGTTGATATATCATCGGACTTTTTGGGCTGTTTACTTGATATTACATATTTAATCTATGACGAGAATCAACGTGTTTGTAATGAAAAGTTTAAGGGCGTTAAATTATCAGAGAATGTCAAAGAACAAATTCTTAGCCATAAGAGAAAAATATCCCCAAAAGTTGAAGAGTTTCGGGATGAATTAGAAAGGGTGGACAGCGAGCTTTTTAAAAATATATTCCCCTCTTTTTGGTCTAAATGTGTTGAATTAAATTATTCAGAAATACCTCGCTCAGAGTTGATTTCTAAGCTCTTTCAAGCCATACAAGAAGAAAATGAATCTACTTATTACAAGTTAAAAGATTGGCAGGAAAATAAAGGTATTAAAGAATGGATCAATAATCTTATTCCATCTACTTTGAACGATAGGGGATTACAACAGCTATTTAATTACAAAACTAAGAATGGTAAATCATCAACTGATGATTCAATATTAAATTCCTATAAAAAAATAAAAGAAAGTCCATTTGGTTTTGATAGAAAAAAATTAGTTATAAAGAACTTAAGTGTTTACAACAATATTAATACTTTTTATAAAAAATTAGTACCTGTCTATTTATTAGATTTAGCAAAGGAACTTGACGTGGCGACTCAAGAAAACCCTATTCTAATATTAGAAAGAATTGTCAGAGAATTCGCTAAAACAAACAATCACAATATCGATGAAATTGGTTTATTTACTATTTATGAAATGATGCTAGCTATTGATAAAAAGTCCCTTAGAGAATTCAAACTGAAAGATTTTATCAATATAACGTCAATTGACAGTAATAAGACAGAAACAGATAAAGATACAGTTAAAAAATTTAAACCCTATGTGAGTAACTTTCAAAACATAATCAGTAGTGGGCTTAGCAGATATGAAAGAAATTATCATTTATTTGTTTTATCGGCAATCGAAGCAAAAAATGATGATTCCCTCTCTGAAAAAGATAAACAACACTTAAATTATATAGGGCAGTTGTATGCTTTTGATATAAATAGAGCAGAAGGCAAGTGTATTCCTACATCGATAGATTTTTTTGATGATCAATTAGGGTTAACAAGTGAATTAAAGATACTTTTTGGTCAAACAAGCTGGGGTAAGTGTATTGATCTTGTTTATTCCGAGTTACTAGATACAAATATAGGAATAAAAGCTCAGAAAAGTTTTCTTCTTTTGTTTGATGAATTATTAGAGAGTTACTCTACTAGTAAAACACTTTTCTTAGAAAAATTAAGATCGACAATTAAAAGTGAGTTATATGAAGAAGGGAGTACTGAAGAGCAAGAAATTATATACAGAAGGGGCATTTATATTGAAGAATTACTGGGTTTAACCCAAAGTTATTCTCAGTTTAATGATAAAAAGTCGGTTATTGAAGAATTGACAGCCAGAGTATTACTCCGCCTGATTAGTTTGTTTCTGCAATCAGGAAAAATTAAAGCTTATTCGCCTGACCTTATACATAATGCTCTAAAATTTGAAGTGGCATGTTTATCCCAAGAATACTTTAGTGGTTGTTTTATAAATCAAGCAATTGCGGATAAAGAACATGAGGACTTGAATTCATTAGTGCCTAACTTATGGCAAAAGTATCAAAAAGAAAGTATCTCAGCATTTAAAGTTTGGCTAATCTTCTTAATAGAAAAAAAAGCATTGAAAACAACGAATACAACTTTTATAAATGATGTTAAACAAGCTTTTTCTAAATATATAAATCACAAAACGAGACCTTCTTCTGCAACGAGTCTTGTAATTGAGCATGATCCTGGTGATTCTGCTGATGATGAAGTTAGCGATAAAAGTAAAAGAGATACGCTTGTTCCTATAGCCGAATATAATTTAAAAGAAGATGATATTAATCACGCGGCTTTACTTATTTATACCAATAAATATAAATATAAAAAGGAAGAAAGTAGTGCTGAAGCACGTTTAAAGTGTCAATTTGTTCTTTTTCAACCACAAGATATCTTAATAAGTGATGGATTAAAAGCCGCTAACCAAATTCTTAATGAAGCAAATATCGATGTTGACCAATTTAATGACTCGGTTAATGAAAATAGTCTAATAAAACAGTGGGATCAAGAGTTTTCAATTGAAAGTAATGAGGTACTTACTTATTCATATTTTAAATACTTGTTAGTAGATAGTTTTGGAAAGAAATTCGCCAAAACAAAATCAATAGAAACAAATAAGCCTAACTTTAAAAATATAATAGTATCAAAAAATTCAGCTAGTCACTTTAAAAAATTTAATTCGAATGACTGTGTGAAATTAACTTTCAATTACAGTGATGACATTTTTAAGGAAAAGCTTGAACAAAAGAATACTTTATTATCGACAATCTATCACTTTGGTCATGACCGATTTATCATAAAAACTAAAAATGATAAAGCTGAAGCATTGGGTCAAGGCGCTTTCGGTGTCGTATATCATGCTATGGATACCCTTTTAAATTCCGAAGTCGCTATAAAGCTAATTCCCCATTGGTTTAGAGCAAAAGATGTCTCTAATACTCTTATAAATGAGGCTGCTAGTATGCGCCATTGTCAGCACCCAAATGTCACGGTTGTTTATGATTTAATTAAATTGAATCCTCATAATTGTAAGTATCAAGATGAACGTGAACAACCAAGCCGTGAAGTGTTCGATGATAATGAGTTTGTTTATGGTGTTGTGATGGAGTATGTAGACGGAGTTACTTTAAATAAATTTATTGACGATAAATATAGTTTTAATAAAAACGAGTGGGATTTTAAGCAAAAATTAGATTTATTCATCGATATATGTGAGGGCGTTAATAAAATTCATGCGTTGGGTATGGTTCATGGCGATTTAAAACCTGAAAATATATTGGTAATGGACACTGATGATAACTTGCCTGTTGTGAAAATTACCGATTTTGGCTTATCTAGTAAAGTAGGACAAGCTTCTCCAAGCACAAATAATAAATTCTCTTCAATAAACTTACTTGAAGGCGGGAAACTAACTGAGCATGACGATATTCATAGCTTAGGGATGATATTTGTTTATCTATTTTCGCCACGGATTATTGATTGTTTTGAAAATGAAGATATTGTTAACCTTGTTAGTACTAAGAATTGTTTTTATCTGACGTTATTAAGTCTAAGGGTTAATTTTAGAAGAGAAATAAATAATGATTTTGAACATATAGGGCGAATAGTAAGGGAAGATTCAAAGGGCTTCTTAATAGCTGAAGAAATACTAAAAAAAGATCCGATAGAAGCTTTTACCAATTTTAGAGAGCAATTAAGGCCTCTTATTCTCGAGTCTTCGTATGGCTTGGAGAGTGATCACCGAATTTTAACTTTTCTTGCTGAAATATTGTTTCCTCAAGCATTCTATACAGATGAGCAGCTTTACTCTTCACTTAGAAACATTATTGGAGAGAGAGTCCATGAGCCAGAATACGTAGAACTTCAAGTTGATATGCATAAACATATGAATAAAATTAGTGTCACTGATATTAATAGTATTATAAATAGCTTATATATTCTAAAAGCTGGAGGTAATACGAGATGGAAAGATAGCTTTGAAGTTATTTCAACTCCAAGGGTAAATGGACAAGTATTTACACTAGCTGATACATATAAGCTTCCACTATTAGAGTTTTCTTCTCTTATTCGAATAGCTAATAATAGCAGCCAAGAAATTTCGTTTTTATTTGAGTTTATAGATGACTCTAAGCATTACACATTGATATGGAGAATTGGAGAGGAACTTTATCGTATATACGCTGTTTCGAATGAAAGGTTTTATAAACATCATCTAGTTGCTGAAATATTTAATAAATTAGAGCAAACGTATGGAAATTATTTTGAACTTATTGGGGATGTTATTAATTTTAATGATGAACTTTCTCAGTGCTTATCAATATTCAGAGATATACCGCCATCTAAACGATACTACAATATATCTTTAGACCGAAGTCTTGAAGGGGCTAGTGGTTACTATGAATACTCGCTAAGTGAAAATTTATTGTTACTAATTGGTGAAGTCCAAAGTGAAATCAATAATGCCTATCTTATTTATGAAGAGATAAATAAATTGCTTTATCCTTCTCACAGTAATGAAGGCTTAATTGACTCTAGGGCTATTGATGTTTTTTTTCAGTTCGTTAAAAGAACAATCCCTTCTAACATAATGAATACTATGAATGTAAAACTAATGGGTTCAATAAAAGAGTATATTCTTACAAATGCACTGAAGGACTTTAATTGTTTTTATTGTGAATGTTTTGGCCTAGACAACCTAAAAAAAATGCTCATTAAATGGGAAGGCATTGAAAGTGACTGCTCTATAGATGATTATGTAGAACTTAAAAGGTGGAGTGAAGAATCAAAAGAATACTTTCTTTTAAAACAATATGCAGAACAAGAAAAATATGAAAATTTAGAAATTGTTAGTTCTTAAGTAAGTCATCTCCTCAACATATATTTGCTGAGTGATATCATAAAATAATAACCTGTGGCTTCTTCGTAAACACTTTTACTTGCTCTAATAGCTCCTCACTTGAGGAGCTTTTTATGCAAACAATAAACAGAAATAACCTAACAATAACATTATCTACATCCCCAACGAACTTTAATGAGTTAAATGCATTTTCTATTGTTGTACTTCAAAAGGTTTTTGGCAATGAAAAAAACAAAGAACTTATCGCAAGCGCCTTTAAATTTGTAGAGCCAATAGAAAACTATAACTTAATTTATGGAGTAGGTGGTAAGTCTAAAAATATGATTGAAGAAATGGAACATTCTTCATTTATTTATAGTCGACGTAATCAGTCAATATTATCGCAAAATAAACTATTAAAAAAATGTCGACAAGCCAAGCATATTCTAATTTCTCAAGGTAATGAACATGCTAAAAGTAAGTTCATAAAAAACTTAGATCAAATTTACAAAATTGATAACTACTCTGATGAATATAAAAATTGTGTGTTAAATAATATTGATGATGATATTTTACTCGCTGCGTTTGCTCATATACATAAAACCCCTATAGGTTCATCGTTATTAAATTACTTTGTTGATTATAAAGATGACTTTCACGCACAACTCACAAATGCTAGAACTTTAACACTTAATAGCTCTTTAAAAGCCTTAAATGAAATTGTTAAATTATTAGAGGCTGCTTTGCGTGACCCATCGTTAATTTGCATTGACCCAGTTGACAGAAGTTTTAAGCCAATAGTACTCAATAAGTTTCAAAGACTTGTGAAAACAGACAAAGAGATATTTCAGCTTTGTTGTGCTGTTCTACACTCTCGTCGCCTTGCTAAAATTGTTTTACCTCTAACTAGTGAACAAAAAACTGCGGTGTTCTCTTTGTTGAGTAAAACAAAGGTTAATTCAATTCGGGTAGAGGTTAATAGTCTTGAGGCTAATCTGTTCAAGGAGAGCAAACTAAAGTTTAAGAATAAAACCGATGAAGAAATATCATTAGTCAGTGAACAGTGGGAAGAATCATTATTTCGTAAATCTTACAGCGCTTTAAGAGAGCTTGAGCGACTTGTTAAAAGTGAAAGCGTAAAATTTGAAGCGTTTGATACTAGCTTAAGTGAAGAACTTGTTCGCCCTCATGTGTTTGCTGAGCTAACTCAATATAAAAGTGACAGTATTTGCCAGATGCTGAAAACAATCCCCATGAATGTATTAGAAAAAGCACTTTTCTTCGTAAAAGATGATCCGTCACTTGAGCGTGTTTATAAGATAATCCCTTCTCTGCAAGCAACACTCAATAAACGTTTTGAGCAGATTTATGATTTTGATGACGCTTTTAATGCTCAAAAAGACATCCTTCATTTTTTAAATAATATAGAAGCTAATGAAAAAAGTGAAAAAAGTGAAAAAATAGAGCTTATTGAAGCGGCTGATGAAATTAACAGAGAAAAAGAGGTGTCTGTTGAGGCTGATAATTGTCGAGTTGAAACCAAAGCTGTGTTTAATAGAGAAGAATTAGAATTGATAGCACTTGAACGGGATTGTATGGGGGAAAATGGCAGTGAAATTATAAAGAAAATTTTAGATAGTGGCGAAAATAAAAAAGTACTTTATGCCACTGAAAATATGATTGAAAAAGTTGAAACCATGTTTCGATTATTCCCAAACTTTAAACAGCCTTTAGAGGAAATTTTAGCTTGTTTAAAAATGTCTTTACTCACTAATTCACCAATAGAGATTCCTGCAATTAACCTCCAAGGTTTGCCTGGTATAGGTAAGACATTATGGGTTAAGTCATTATGTAAGTTGATAGGCTTAGAATTCCATGACGTATCAATAGCGTCAATGGCCTCGAAACACGATTTGGTCGGTGGATCTAGCATGTTCAAAAACTCATCTGTAGGATCTATTGGTAGGGCTTTATTGCTTAATGGTTATACACACCAACCTTGCGTTCTTCTGGATGAAGTGTGTTTGGCGAAACTGGAGACTGAACACAGTATTGTACCATCACTCTTAAGTCTCTTAGACAGTTCCCAACGGCAGACTTTTAAAGAACGATTTTTAG
>JBLIDR010000071.1:0-7336 GCA_047632655.1 Francisellaceae bacterium
ATGTCATTGAAATCTGCTTTCGAGGCAAGGGGAAAAGAAAAAAATTATGTAAGCGAATACTAGAATCAATATTAAATATCGCCACATTAAGAGGATTTTCGCAAAAAATTTATTTTAATACCTATTTCTCAAAGCATAGAATAGAAGAGCATAAATCATTTAGTTTGATAAAAAAATTATTATCATATATAAACGCCGATGAATGTGCTATTTTCATTAATCACTACAAAACTATAAATTAAAGTCATTTTGATTTAATTGCCTTTGAAATCTTTTGATGCCAAACTTGGCTTTTATCTATAATTGTTTTTTCATCCAAGGTTAATAATTTCCTATTTTGCATAATTGTTTTCCCAATAATCCACATATGAGTTACTTGATCACGGCTCGCAGCATAAACGATTTGAGAAATCGGATTATAAACAGGGAGTGTCTCTGGTTTAAATAAATCTATAGCAATAATATCAGCAGATTTTGTAATTTCCAGAGAACCAATTTCCTTCTCTAAACCCAAAGCTTTTGCCCCATTGTAGGTAGCCATTTTCAGAACTGTGGTAGCAGATAGATCAGATGGGTTGCCACCAGATATTTTACCTAAAAATGCCGCAGACCTCATTTCACCAATCATATCTAAATCATTATTACTAGCTGCGCCATCAGTACCTAAAGCAACGTTAACGCCAAGATCAATTAGTTTTTGAACCGGAGAAATACCACTAGCTAACTTCATATTTGACTCAGGACAATGAACAACTGAAGCCCCTGATTTAGCAACCATTTCCATTTCGGAGTCATTTAGTTGTGTCATATGAACGGCGATCATACTCTCATTTAACCAGCCCATTTTGTAGAATTTCTCAACAGGAGAAAGTCCATTATTATTTTTTTTGTATTCTGCAACTTCATGTGACGATTCATGTAGATGAATGTGTATTTTAGTATCATATTTTTTAGAATTATCTAAACACCACTGCATACTTTCATCATCTGTACCATAAGGTGAATGAGGTCCAATCGCCCCATGAACTAATTTATTATTTTTTGTATATTGCATAATATTTTGAGTATCTTTATAGCAATGCTCCAATGTTGGAGCCCAAGGTGTACCAAAATTTAAAATACAGTTGCTTACAATACCTCTCAAACCTGACTCATTAAGCGCATCAACAACCTTCGGTATATAAAAATAATGATCATTCACACATCCAACACCACTCCTAATTGATTCTACTAACGCATGACAAGTTCCATCATAGACCAAATCTTCACATACAGTTGCTTTTTCAGCTGGCCAGACATAATCAGTCAACCATTCCATCAATGGTAAATCATCTCCCATGCCTCGATAGTAACTCATAGCTAAGTGAGTATGACTATTTACAAAACTTGGCAGTAAAGCATGATTAGCTAAAATCTGCACATCATTAGAAACATATTGATCCTGTTCTTCTGAATGTGAACATACATTCAAAATTTTACCATCTTGAATCACAATAGAATAATTTTCCAAACAAATGTTATCAGGAAAAATTGGTAAGACCCATTTCGCCCGTAATATTTTATCAACATTTTGCATCATCTATTAACTCCTATAAATTTATTTGATTCAATGGCCATCTAGCCACAACTGAAATTTTATTATTGTAATCTCGAAAACCATGCTTTAATCGGTATGCGCCAGCAAGAGCAATCATAGCACCATTATCAGTGCAGTATTGCAAAGATGGAAATTGAACTTCCCAACCTTTATTTTCAGCTAATAAACCAAGCTCAGTCCTAAGCCTTTTATTTGCACTAACACCACCTGCAACAACTAAACGAGTTACACCTGAAAGTTCTATGGCACGAGAGCACTTAACCAAAAGAGTATCAACAACCGCTTGTTCAAAACCTAGGCATATATCAAATTTAACTTGATCCGACTTACAAGATTTATTCCATTCAGTTAAAACGGCTGTTTTCAAACCACTAAAACTAAAATTTAAACCTGGCTTTTTTATCATTGGTCTTGGGAAAATATATTTTTTATCTTGGCCTTTTTCAGCTAGTTTAGCTAATTCAGGGCCACCAGGATAGGGTAAGCCCAGCATTTTTGCAGTCTTATCAAATGACTCTCCAACCGCATCATCAACAGATTCGCCCATTAATTCATAATGACCAAACTGTTTAACTAAAATCAATTGAGTATGACCACCTGAAACAAGCAATGTTATGAATGGATAAGATAGCTCACAGTTAGACAGTAATGGAGCCAATATATGACCTTCTAAATGATGGACAGCAATACTTGGAATATCTAAAGCATAAGATAAGCCCTTAGCAAAAGAAGCCCCAACCATAAGAGCACCAACCAAACCGGGCCCAGAAGTATAAGCAATCGCTTTAATATCACATGGGTCTAAATTAGCTAACTTAACAGTTTCTTTATACAAGGGAATTATTTTCTGCACATGGTCTCTAGATGCAAGTTCTGGGACAACCCCTCCATACTGAGAGTGGAGATTTATTTGACTATGTAGCGTTTCAGAAAGTAATTTCTTATTATTAAAATCATAAATAGCAAGGCCTGTCTCATCACAAGATGTCTCAATACCCAATACAATCATTCAAGATCTCACTTCTTAATAGATTTTCTTACATATTTTTCAAATGATTCACCCAAGATCGGATGATTACGTGCAAATTCGAAATTTGCAGTTAAGAAACCTAATTTATCACCACAATCATATCGTTTTCCTTTGAAAGCATAGGCAACCATCCGTGTATTTTTAATTTGTTGGGCTATTGCATCAGTTAATTGAATTTCACCACCAGCACCTGTTGGAATTTTCTCAAGATAATTAAAAATATCATGGGTAAGAACATAACGCCCAACCACACCTAAATTTGATGGTGCATCTTTAGGGTCTGGTTTCTCGACAATTGACTTGATAGTTTTTTCATTTGAGATTTCAACAATTCCGTATTGATGAGTTTCACTTGGCAAGACTTCTTGAACTGCTAGAACTCCACAGTTTTGATAATAATATTGCTCAACCATTTGAGCCATACAGGATTTGCTTTCGCCAGCAATCAAGTCATCAGCCAGAAGAACAGCAAATGGTTCATTTCCTATCAATGATTTAGCACATAAAACAGCGTGACCTAAACCCAAGGCTTCTCTTTGACGCACATAAACACAATTCACAGATTTAGGTATCAAACTACGTATTTCTTCTAACACATCAAGTTTACCTTTCTTTTCAAGCTGATATTCCAACTCAAAATTCTTGTCAAAATGATCCTCTATAGAGCGTTTATGCCAGCTAGTTACAAAAATCAATTCTTCAATACCTGCTTCAATAGCTTCCTCTACTGCATATTGAATGAGAGGCTTATCGACTATAGTTAACATTTCTTTAGGTGATGCTTTTGTTGCAGGCAAAAACCTAGTACCCAATCCCGCAACAGGAAAAACTGCCTTACGAACTAGCTTCATACTATTTTTTCCTTTTAACTTTTTGTTTCATAACTCCAACCAATAAACCAATAACTCCGCCTATTACAAATGCTCCAATAACTGGAACTGATAAAGCTAAATTTATTTGCCCAAGAAAATAATTTAAATTAACATTCTGAGAATTAAGGATTGAAAAAGAAATAACAACCAGAAAAATAATTAATAAAAATAATCCATATATGAATTTCAAAGAAACCTCCTAAATTTAAGAAAGTAGAAACAGCAATTTAAATTTCTGTGTTATCAGAAGTTTGACTGCCATCATCTGATGCCTTAAGTGCTGCACTAAGAGCCATTTCAACTTCATCTATACTCGGCCCGGCAACTTCCATTTCTTGTTCTTGTACTTGATTACGCTTCCGCTCAAGATGATGAGCCAACCCAGTACCAGCAGGAATTAATCTACCAATAAGAACATTTTCTTTTAGACCTCTTAACCTGTCTACTTGACCATTAACTGCTGCTTCAGTTAACACTCTAGTTGTCTCTTGGAATGAAGCAGCTGATAAAAATGATTCTGTAGATAATGATGCTTTTGTGATACCAAGCAACATTGGTGTGTGTATAGCTTCAATTTTACCTTCACTTTTGAGACGATCATTTTCTTCAAGAACGAGGATCTTTTCAATTTGCTCACCAGCAACATATAAGCTATCCCCTGGTGAAGTAATGATAACTCTTCTCAACATTTGCCTTGCAATTGTCTCGATATGCTTGTCATTAATATCCACACCCTGTAGACGATATACCGTTTGTACCTCATCAATTATAAATTCAGCGAAAGCATCTCTGCCTTTTAACCTTAGGACTTCATGTGCGTCCATTGGGCCATCAGAAATGATCTCACCTCGCTGAACGTGTTCACCTTCAAATACACTAATATGACGCCATTTTTGAATCATAGTTTCAACTGGATCGCTATTATCAGGGGTAATAACTAACCTACGCTTACCCTTTGTTTCTTTACCGAAACTAACAACACCTGTTGTCTCAGCCAATATAGCAGCTTCTTTAGGTTTACGCGCTTCAAACAAATCAGCAACTCTAGGTAGACCACCAGTAATATCTTTATTCTTTTTACCTTCCTGAGGTATTCTGGCAATCACATCGCCAACCTCAATTGAATCACCATTATTTAAACTCAATATTGCGCCGGATGGTAAAAAGTACGCTGCTGGGATTTGTGTATTCGGGAAGAACAATTCTTCCCCATTGTCATTTAATAACCTTAAGAGTGGTTTTAAATCTTTTCCACTAATTTTTTGTGGATCCATAATAACAATACTACTCAATCCAGTAAGCTCATCAGATTGGTGTTTAATAGATAATCCGTCAACAAAGTCAACAAAATTAATTTTACCTGAAACCTCAGAAATAACTGGATGTGTATGCGGATCCCAATTAGCAATTACCTTACCCGCAGCAACTTTAGCTTTATCTTTAATTGGTATTACAGCGCCATAAGGTACTTTATACTTTTCTCTTTCACGTTTGAATTTATCAATAATAGCCAATTCACCAGAACGAGAAATTACGACTAAATTTCCATCTTTATTTTTAACTGTTTTAATATTATTAAATTTAATGTTACCAGTATTTTTAGTTTGAACTTGATTTTCAGCAATACCCTGTGAAGCTGCTCCACCAATATGGAAAGTACGCATGGTTAACTGTGTACCAGGCTCACCAATAGATTGAGCAGCAATAACACCAACTGCCTCACCAGGATTCACCATATGACCTCTTGCTAGGTCTCGCCCATAACATTGAGCACATAATCCTCTACGAGCCTCACAAGTGATAGGTGATCTAACTTTGATCGTATCTATCGCTTCTGACTCAATTAAATCAACCAATCTTTCATCAATTAAAGTTCCAGCATCAATAAGAACCTCATCAGAACCAGGCTTAAATACAGGTTCAGCTACAACTCTCCCAAGAACTTTCGTTCCAATAGGGATAACCACATCGCCACCTTCAATAACCGCGGATGATATTAATCCATTGATTGTGCCACAATCAGGTTCTATAACCACTAGATCTTGGGCAACATCAACTAAACGTCTGGTTAAGTACCCTGAATTAGCAGTTTTTAAAGCTGTATCAGCCAGTCCTTTACGAGCGCCATGTGTAGAGGTAAAATACTGTAAAACCGTTAAACCTTCGCGGAAGTTTGCAGTAATAGGAGTTTCAATAATAGAACCATCGGGTTTAGCCATCAATCCACGCATACCAGCTAACTGACGAATCTGAGCAGCAGAACCACGAGCACCAGAATCTGCCATCATGTATACAGAATTAAAAGACTCTTGACTAATTGTCTTGCCTTTAGCAGTCTTTACTTCTTCTGTTGAAATAACATCCATCATCGCTTTAGCAACTTTTTCATTAGCTCTTGACCAGATATCAATTACTTTATTATATCTTTCACTGAAAGTTACCAAACCACTATTGTATTGTTCGGATATCTCTTTAACCTCGGTTTCTGCAGATACTAATATTTTCTTTTTTGCCTCAGGTATAATTAAATCATTAATACCAATCGAAATACCTGAAATTGTTGAATATTCGAAGCCTAAATACATCAACTTATCAGCAAATACTACAGTATCTTTTGTGCCTAAGCGTCGATAACATTGATCAATAATTTTTGCGACTACTTTTTTAGTTAGTGACTTATTTACAAGGGCAAAAGGTAATCCTGATGGTAAGATATCGGAAAGAAGCGCACGACCAACCGTCGTATACACCACCCCTTTCTCTTCAACACTTTCTCCTAACTCATTTAAAACTGTACGATCAAGCCTTACTTTAACTTTCGCATGAAGGTCTAACTGACCAACATGGTAAGCTTTTTGCACCTGCATTAAATCTGAAAAAAGTCTTCCTTCACCTTTGGAATTAACACTTTCTCTAGTCATATAATACAAACCAAGAATAATATCCTGAGTTGGCGCAATAATAGGCTCACCACTAGCTGGTGATAAAATATTATTAGTAGACATCATCAATGCACGAGCCTCAAGTTGAGCTTCGATAGTTAATGGCACATGCACGGCCATCTGATCTCCATCAAAATCAGCATTAAAAGCAACACATACTAGTGGATGTAATTGAATGGCTTTACCTTCAATTAGGATTGGCTCAAAAGCTTGAATCCCTAATCTATGTAAAGTTGGAGCTCTGTTTAACAATACAGGATGTTCACGAATAACATCTTCCAATATATCCCATACAACTGATTCTTCTTTTTCAACCATTTTTTTGGCCGCTTTAATTGTAGAAGCATGACCCTGAATTTCTAGTTTACTATAGATAAATGGCTTAAATAATTCTAATGCCATTTTTTTAGGCAACCCACATTGATGCAGCATAAGGGTTGGACCAACAACAATTACAGATCTACCTGAATAATCAACACGCTTGCCTAATAGATTTTGCCTAAACCTACCTTGTTTCCCTTTAATCATATCAGCCAAAGATTTCAAAGCACGCTTATTTGTACCTGTAACCGCCCTACCTCTACGCCCATTATCAATAAGGGAGTCTACTGCTTCTTGTAACATACGTTTTTCATTTCGTACAATAATATCTGGTGCATTAAGATCTAATAAACGTTTAAGCCTATTGTTTCTATTAATAACACGACGATATAAATCATTCAAATCTGAAGTAGCAAATCGCCCTCCGTCCAGAGGAACCAAAGGCCTTAAATCAGGTGGAAGAACTGGTAAAACAGTCATTATCATCCATTCAGGCTTATTACCAGATCTCACAAATGCTGATAGTAATTTTAAACGTTTAGTAAATTTTTTAAGCTTTGTCTCAGAGTTTGTA
>JBLIDR010000072.1:0-7267 GCA_047632655.1 Francisellaceae bacterium
GGGGATTTGGAAAGCGCCAAGGACACCGCGTGCATAGATTATTTAGACTGTTTTGAATGTTCTCATCATGCTCTGGTTGCTGAGTTCGATGATATTTGGTTGACTCTCTCTTTTAAAGACAGTGTGCAAGAAACATTGGCTAGGCCATCATACAATAGCAGCCCTTCAAAGAAGCTTAACAAAATATTGAATACTCTTGATAACATATTGGACAAATATAAAACCATTGCCCCTGATATTTATGAGCAAGCAGTTAACAAAAATAACGAAGAACCTCACCCTATGTATGATTCAGAGTTTGATAGCCAAGCTTTTGTAGGGGCTCAACTGTGAGAGAAAAAGAATATAAGACTGAAGCAATCAAGTGGCAGCAAGACGAATATCCTTTAGGTGAAGTCGTAACAAAAAATGGATATGGCAAGCCACTTTCCTACACCCATAGTGATGCATGGGATTTTAGCTTTGATCGGGTAAAAGGAGGTAGGATTGAATTTACAGACAGGCGTTGTGGTACATACAAAAAAGAGCTGCAATTAACGCTAAAAAAACTCATGGATAACAGACCAATGTTGTCGTGCAGCAGACTTCATAATATTTTATCTAAGTTAATTGGGTTAGCGCAATATATTGGTTCAACACAATGGAACAGTTTAAGTGATGATAGGCTTTTCAGGCAGTGGCTTCTCCTACTTTCAGATAGGGATATAAGCAAGGCAACATTAGAACAATACTTTATCGTTATTAATGATCTTAACAAGTTAGGTTTAACTAACCGCTTTATTGAAAAACCTACAAAGCTTGCTGAACAATATGGCATAAAAGGGCGTGGGCAAGCTATTTGCCTGCCTGAAAGAATGGGCGTTTTACTATTTTCTAAAGCGGTATGTGTAGTAGAAAAATATCATCCATACCGTCATGATATCTGTGATGCTTACCGAAATTATTTTATGGTACGAGAAAAGAAACTCAATGAAGGTGTTACTTCAGAAAATTTTGCTTCCTGGGCCAAAAGAAACTTACGGCATGAGCTCTCTTTTGCTGACTTTAATATCAATGCGTTAATGTCTGATGCATTAGATATTCAAACTGCGTGTATTATTGTGACGCTTGGCTTTTCTGGTGTACGAATAAGCGAAGGTTTAAATTTGGATTTAAATTCTTATGTTGAAAAAAGCATTAATGGTGTCAACGTCCCTTTTATAAAAGGATTTACAACAAAATCAGAGCAAGGAGCAACACCGAAAGCAGAATCATGGATAACCCACCCTATTGTTAAAAAAGCGATGGAACTTGCGTATGATATGTCTGAGTTCTCTCGTGAAAAGCTTAAAAGTAGGTTTAAATCAGATGAACAAAAATTAAAGGACCTGGATACAAGCTTTATTGCTCTAAGGGTTGGACAAGTGGCTACAAATGTTCAAGTTGATATTAGTAATTTGTCCAAACGGATTAAGAAGTTCTGTTTAACACATTGTATTGTAGCGACTCAGGATGATGTTAAAGAATTTGATCTGATTAACCCTGATAGAGCTGGTTCTTTGATAGTCGGTGAGGTACTTACTGATATTGCCACGCATGCAATGAGAAGAACATTTGCGGTTTTTTTATTACGCAATAAATTAGGTTCAATTTCTGCTCTAAAAGGCCAGTACAAACATCTTAATGTAGTAATGACAAAATGGTATACCAATAATCACGAACTGGCTAAGGCTATGGATTTTAAGCTCGATGAGGAGTTGTTATCCTTAGTTGAAGAAGCTAATGTTCAGATTACGACTAATGCTATTTTTGATGTTATGAATGCAGAGACCTTAACAGGTCAAGAAGGTAAACGTATCTTGACTGAACGTAAAGGCAGTGGTTACCAGGGAGATATATACTTATCCCGTGATGAAATCGAAATGCAGGTACGTAATGGCGTGCATAGTATCGTTGAGCATCCTACAGGCTATTGTTTTAATTCTAGCTGTGACCGTATCTGCAATAATGACCTATCAAAATTTACCTGTGTTCATGAAGCTACTACACCCACTAAAGCAAAAGAACGTATTCCCGTTCGGGAGCAATTAATAGTGAAATTTAATAAGCTGAACAATGGCCAATATTCAATGATTGGCTTTTTAGGCTTTTTGAGATTACGTATTGAGGCCATAGAATCGACATTCACAGCTCATGAGATCCCCTTTATACCATTTAAGGGAGAGATTTTAGCTAAAAGTATCATGGTTACGGAGATATAAATGAAACAAACTGAGTTTACTCTTCAGCGTCTTAAAGAGGCCTTAAATAGACTAAAAGAAGGAAAGCCGGAGCACACTAAAGCAGATGGAAAAATATCAATTCTTAGGATCAATGATGAAGCCGGTTTAAGCCGTGGGGCCATTTATTATTACAAGAATTTTGTTAAACAAGCAAAAGCTGAAATCAGGATTTACAATGAAAGTAAACAGACGCTGGATGTAATAGATGGCCTTGAGCCCAGAGATGGTGAACTAGAGCGTCTTCGACAAAGCCGTAATAAAGAAAAGCAACTCAAAGAGAAGTATCGTGAGGAGTTAAAAAACTTCAGGGTTTTATCTGATGAAGTTGTTCAACAAAATGTATCATTAGCGTTTCGGTTAATGGAAATGCAAGATGAAAGACGTCAAATAGAGGGAGGCAAGATCAGATCTATTTATAACAAAGGACCAGATATAGAAAGTTAAAAATCGAGTTGTGTAACACCTATGAGATTGAATTGTTTGTTGTTCTTAATTATATGTCAATAAGTTACACTCCTAATTCTCTGTGATTGACATATCAACACATCAATAAGGAATATAATGTGTACTTAGCCAAATTAACTGTTTCTAATTTTCGAAAACTGAAGAGTGCTGTTTTAGAGTTTGTACCTGGTCTGAACGTTATAGTAGGTGCTAATAATATTGGAAAAACTGCCGTTGTTGATGCACTTCGATCATTGTTGGCTGGTCATGAAGATCCATATCCTAGACTTACAGCTGATGATATTCATATTCCTATTGATGGCACAGAACCATCAGGCGATATAACTTTCAATTTTATTTTTAAACAGCTGACATTAGAGGATGAAGCAGATTTTTTGTCTGCTTTAGTACCGACATCTGATAGTGCCTTCGAAGCTCATATTGGTGTTAAATATAGTGTAATTGATGCATCAGGTAGAATGCGTATTAAACGTTGGTGTGGAGAACATGAAGATTTAGGCCTTACTAGTGACATGCTTGAAAATCTACGTGGTGTTTATTTGCAGCCACTAAGAGATGCCTCGCAAGGCTTAAGACCTGGACGTAACAGTCAGATGGCAAGATTAATGAGACTGTTGGGTGAGAAAGACGAAGCTGGTAAAAAAAGTGTTGAAACTTTAGTTAATCGTTTTGAGGTTTTATTAAAACGTAGGGCTCCTGTTGTTGCTACTGGGAGTGCTATTTCTGGACGGCACCTTGATATGTTAGGAGATGAACTATCTCAAAGCTTAGAATTGGGCATGAGTGGTACAGATTTCAGAGCATTGTCTTCAAAGCTATCCTTATCAACAGACGGCATGGATGTAGAAAGTAATGGATTAGGCTTTAATAACTTAATCTTTATGGCTGTGGTTTTAAGTGAAATGGTAAAAGATCCAACTGCTGCATATCGCGGGCTTATTGTCGAAGAGCCTGAAGCACATCTTCATCCACAGTTACAAGTTGTTTTATTAGAGTATTTGCAGGGTATAAAGTCTGATGAGGGAGAAGGAGATGTGCAGCTATTTGTTACTAGTCACTCTTCCAATTTTGCGAGTATAGCTGATCTAAACTCATTAACTTGCCTTATAGAGCAAGACGGCTTTGTTAAGACCTATTTTCCACGTAAAGCTCGTTTTTCCGATAAAGAATCAGAGCATAATAAGAAATTAAAAAAATTAGAACGTTATTTAGATATCACAAAAGCTGAATTATTTTTTGCTAGGCGTGTTATTTTTGTTGAAGGAGCAGCGGAAGTCATGTTGATGAATGCCCTTGCTAAGCGAACATGTAAAGGCTTTGACTTAAGAAAACACGCTGTAAGTTTGATTAGTGTTGAAGGATTGAATTTCGATTGTTTCTTACCTTTATTTGGTGAAAGTGGCTTACCAATCCGTACATCCGTAATAACTGATGCCGACCCAGCTAAAGAAGTCATTGATGATAAAGCCAAGCCTATTTACCCCGCATTAGCCGACATAGTTCAGATATCAGCAAATACGCAAAGCCTTAAAAATAAATATGAGGACAAATTTGTAAAAGTTTTCTATGGTGTTAAAACTTTGGAGTATGACCTTGCTCTTCATGAGAATAATAGGCAAGTAATGTTAAATTCACTTTCAGAGATGCACCCTACGATTGCTAGTCAGCTAACTATAGATATAGCGGAAGTTAGTACAGATCAAGAGAAAGCAAGAGTATTGTTTGTTGGAATGTTTGAGAGAGGGGGTAGTTTAACAAATGTACAAAAAGGACGATTTTCACAAGAGTTAGCCTATCAATTAAGCCTAGACACGGTGGACTTTACAGTACCTGTTTATATTGAAAATGCGATTAAACACGTATGTGAAGGGTAAGCATTAATTATGGATTTATCTGATCAGCAAAAGGACATCATAAATGCACCAATATCTCCATTGTCAGTTATTGCTTGTGCTGGAAGTGGAAAAACCAGAACAGCTGTAAATCGTTTAGTAAAAGTTCGTTCTGATTTACATAAACATAGAGGCTACGTAGCTTTGCTATCATTTTCAAATGTAGCTATAAAGACATTTAAGGATGATTATTCAAACTATATGAGGCAAAGTTCCAATCTTAATAATGGCTATAATGACCGAGTAGTTATTGAAACTCTTGACAGTTTTCTTACTTCCAATATTTTAAGACCTCATGCAAGTAGGTCTATGAACACCCAGAAAACGCCCTTTTTAATAACGGGTAGTGAACAGTTCTTGAATAATAAACAATATAAATTTTGGGCTGAGCCTAGCAACGGTAATCCATTTCAAGTTCAACCAAAGGATATTGGTAATATTACAGTTAGAGTTACAGATAAAGGAAGCAGTTTTTGGCTTAATAGCTTTAGTACTCTACAGCCATTAAACAATGGATATACTGTCATGGAGCGTCTTGGGAAGCTAGGTGCTTATACACATGAACTAGGGAAGTTCTGGGCATGCAAAACCCTGTTAGATCAAAAGGGTATTTTAAAAGCCTTTGTACAACGATATCCTCATATCATAGTAGACGAAGCTCAAGATATTGATGCTCTACACAGCTTCCTTCTAGAAATATTAATCGAAGCTGGAGTTACAGTTACACTAATTGGCGATCCAAATCAGGCAATATATGAATTTGCTGGAGCAAATGGCCGTTTTTTGAAGGATTTCGATTTACAAGACTTGAATAGTAGCCTCCCTCTATCAGTTAATTATCGGTCAGTCGAAGATATTCTAAAAATATCTAATAAGTTGTCTAAAAAAAATGATAAGCATGATAGAAAAACTGCACATAATGATTTTGGTGCTTACTATTGTGTATATGATAAAGCTAAAACGTCAGAGTTGACTGATAGCTTTGCTTGTAAGGTAGAATCTCTTGGTTTAAATCATAGCGATTCAGCTATTCTTTTTAGGGGAAGAGCCAGTATTAAGAAACTTAGTAATACTCCCTCAGAGATTGGCCAAGGAAAAACAAAACTTTTAGCCCTTGCTACAATAGAACGAGATATTAACAAAGATTATTACGCAGCATTTAAGCTATTAGTTGAATCAGTTCTTGGACTTCTTCAAAATGTCCCTGATGATTTACGCGGGCAGCTGGTTGGGAACAAAATAGATCCTGTATTCAGAAACCTACGCAGAAGATTATGGCTCTTTTTACGTTCCTCTGATAACGGATTACCTTCTTCAACTTTGAGTGCGAAAAATGAATGGCATAAGCTATTAAAAAAAAGAGTTATTTCATTATTGAATAGTATTGAAGCGGATTATGGATATCAACCTGTTGACAGGATAGGTAATAAAATTGCAGCAACTAAACTACCTATAACATCTCTCTTTCCACACGTTGAAAAAAAATTAATCAGAGATAATAAAATTCGCATTGATACTGTACATCAATCAAAAGGTGAAAGTTTATCGGCGGTTCTTTATGTTGCTACTGTGAGCGACCATATCAGAAAAATGCTAGATGGAACTGAAACAGAACTAGGCAGAATAGGTTATGTGGCATTAACTCGAGCAAAAGATATTTTTGTTCTCGCTGTACCTAAAAATCATATCAATGAGTTTAAACCGGAGTTATTACAATTAGGTTTAAAAGAGTTGATTATTTAACCCCATTTTAAGTAATAAAAACTAAGTGGATAATTACATCAGTTTTGCCACTAAGAAATTAAGATCATTTTGTGCACTAAACAGAAGCTTCAAGTGACTAAATTAAGACTTCGGCTTTTAGCCATAAGCTGACATTAGCTTTTCAGTTACTAACGGCAGCTCAGCCTATTGCTGCCGTTGACCTTTCATCACTTGATATTAATTTTGAGTCTATTATAGTTAACTGTAATAGACTCAAAGGTCAGTTTGCTAATATCCTACTTTCGTTAACAACGGAGAACATATCAAGCCAACTGATTATAAGTCAGCTACATAGCGCATAGAAACCTACAGTTTATTTCTATGTGGCTTAACTACATGAATAATATCTTGAAATACAATAATAGCCCTATAGATGTTATTAACTTTCATTAATTAACAACAAAGTCTCTCGTATATACTTTTTGTTTATTTAAGTCATAAATATCCAGTCTGTATGTTGCTGGATCATCACCTATTGATACTTCACGTAGAGCAGACCACTCATCAAGAGGGTTACCCCATAAAAACATATTGTTAACTATTTTTGATTTGCCTTTTGAATTTACTTCTGTCCATTTTGCGATTATTACCGTTTTGTCTCTACGAGAGTCTATACCATCAAAATCCGTATTAAAATATAGTCCGTAAATCAAGTCTTTATCTTTTATGGCTTGAACTATATTACCTTCATCTATTAAAACATACTCTCCTGATTTGCCATATTTTTCGCTATGTTGAAATTCAAAAACCCCACTTTTTTCAACTTCTAATTCAAAATCTATGTGGGTTAAGTTGTATGTTTCTTTTATGAATTTTTGTAACTGATATAGCTCTTCTTTGGAATAATTACTACCAACAAAAGTTTTAGCTATTTCTTTTTGTCTT
>JBLIDR010000073.1:0-7256 GCA_047632655.1 Francisellaceae bacterium
TGTTCGTTTAGTGCTCATTTATTTCTCCTAAATTACATCACTATTTTAAACACTTTATCAGAACTAGTATTCAGAAAATGTTGTTTAGATTTCTTGGAGTATTATACTTAACCCATATCGTTTCATGGCGTTGTTTGATCGAAGGTGTGAGAATCCACTCAAGTTGTAGGGGTTTGGGTCTAGGAACAGAACTTCTTAAGTGGGCAATATCTCAAGCCAAGAATAAAAAATGCAATATGATTCAATTAACTTCAGATAAACAACGCCCAGAAGCATTATGTTTTTATGCAAGCCTAGGTTTTAAAGATAGCCACGAGGGCTTTAAGCTTGCTCTATAGTCTTATAAATTTATTAATATAAAATTATGCTTCATAAATCAAATTTCGAATTAATGACAGATTATAATTTATCTATTAACGAAAGTTTTTAAGCCCACTTAGTTACAAGAATACTAAAGGTAAACTATTTGTAAAAATGTTAGGTTATTTTTTACAACATTTTTTTAATCATCAAACTCACCATATAGGACAATTATAAGTGCTTTTTCATCAAGTCGGTATTGACGTTGACGTTACAGACTTATTAGTTAAGATTCCTGATCTGTGACAACCGTTTTATTTACGTTACTCAAAAAACTTAATGATATAATTTTTCACTAATCCTATAAAATAAAAAAAGCATAATAATGTAGTAATACAAACACTGGTTGGTAGGTTTAAATAAAATGCGGAAGTTAGAGATATCCATACTGTTGCTATAGCGACAATAATGCTTACCCCTATGAGACTATAGAACTGTTTGCACCATTGAGCTGCTACGGCACCAGGTACAACCATAAGCGCAAAGACTAGAAGTACTCCTACAATTTGACATCCCATTGAAACTGTAATCGCTAGAAGTAAAAAAAATATTATGTTTAATAGCTTTATTGGAACTTTCTTAGCGCTGGCAACAGTTGGGTCAATCGAAGCAAAAAGCAAAGGGCGCATGCAGATAATTAACACAAAAATAACAATAAGGGCTAATAAACAAAGAACGTAGATTTGGTTAAGTGAAACAGCAAGGATGTTACCAAATAATATCGACATTACGCCTCCGGCGTAATTATTTTGATATAAAAATAAAAAATAAGCCCCTAATCCTAAAAAAAAGGTTAAAACAATACCAATAACTAAATCATTTTTTTTAACTTTATCACCGAGCAAGCCCATAATAAATGCAGCAATTAGATTAATGATCAATTGACCAGATATTGCTGAGACACCAATTAACACTGCACCAGCAGCTCCTGTCAGGCTAGTGTGACCCAGGGCGTGAGCAGCAAAAGCTGAGCGACGTAAAATGACAAAAGTGCTAATCCAGCCGCATACAAATGCAATGATTGTGCCTGATATAAAGGCATGTTGCATGAAGCTATATTCCAACATATACATCTTCCTTTATGCATGGTAGGTCTTTACATAGATGAACATTACCTGATTTAAAATGAATAAATCCATCCAAGTGCATGGCAATTTCATGCATGTCATGAGAAATAATAAGTAAGCTGATATTCGTGTGTTTGTGGATAGCTTGAAGTGCTTGGATGAAATGTTGCTTTGCGTTTGGATCTAAATCAGCTAGCGGCTCATCCAGTAATAACATTTCTGGTTTATCAATTAGTGCTTGTGCTAAAAAAATTCTTTTTTTTTGTCCGCCAGAAAGTGTAAAAAAAGGTTGTGACATGTAATCTTGGGCACCAACAAGATGTAGTAGCTCTAAAGCATTTTCTCGGCTTTGTCTGCTTGAAAATGGTATACCCCAAGACCATCCTTTATGACTGTTATTAATCAAAGTAAGCCCGGTCATGTTCTCAGTTAAATTTATTTCTCGCTCTTGGGGGATATAACTTATTTTTTTATTACTTTTTCCACAAGGTTTGCCTAATACTAGTAGTTGTCCAGCTTTAGGTTTAATAATTCCCAACATGGTTTTAAAAAAGGTAGATTTTCCAGTTCCATTGTCACCAATTACACCAATCCATTGATTTTTGGGAATTTCAAGGTTAAATTCTTGAGTTATTGGCTTGATATAGCCTAAAGACAATTTTTTTGCTGTTAGCATCATCTTGAGGTAGATTCTAATGCTGATTTAGTTTTGGATAATTCTGAGAGCATCCATTGGTTAACATTTTCTTGCTTTGGCATCGTTTCAGATACACCGACAACAGGGATATGATTCTTTTCTGCGAGATTTAAAATATTTTTAGCGGTTGGATCAGTGACTTGGTTATTATAAAATAGAATTTTAATCTTTTTATTATTGAGCAAACCTTCATAAGCTCCTAGCATCTTTGGAGTTGGTTCAGTATCGTTCATTATTTTCCATTGTAAGTCTAGACCTTTCATATCTAAACCAAGCGCAGAAGCCATATAGCCAAAAACTGGTTCTGTAGCAGTGACAGGAGTGTTAGAATATTTTTGCTTTATGTTTTTAATTAAATTTTGTACTTTCGAATTTTCATTTAAGAATTTTTGTAAATTAGCGTTAAAATACTTTGTAGCCTGTGGGTCATGTTCTATGTTAGATAGTTTTTTAGTTAAATATTTAGCGACAGTTGGAAATGTTTCGGGATTATACCATATATGTGGGTTTTTACCTGTTTTAACACCCATGAGTTGGCTGACATTGATAATCGCTAATTTATTGTTATTTGATAGAGAATTCAGAAGATTATCCATCCATACATCATAATCCGCACCATTATAAATGATAACTTGAGCCTTGCTTATTGCTATGTTAATAGATGCTGAAGTTGAAAATAAGTGAGGGTCAGAATTTGGATTATTTAGGATGCTCGTAACCCTTACATACTTCCCGCCAATTTGACTGGCGATGGAGCCGTAAAAATTTTCTGCAGAAACTATATTGATTTCATTTGGTGCCGCATAAACAAAAATTGTTAAGAAGCTTAAAAGGATTGTAAGTATAACTTTTTTCATTTTATGCCTAAGTAATAATAAATTTATACCATAGCAAACTTTAGATATTGCTAATAATCAAAATTTCAACTTATATAGTGCAAAAAAAAAGGCACTATATAATATGCCTTTAAAAGATTATATGTTTAATGTTTTATTTTTTTCCAAAACTTGCAAAACGTTTATTGAATCTATCAACACGCCCAGCAGTATCAACAATTTTTTGTTTACCAGTATAAAACGGGTGGCATGCTGAACATACGTCAATATTTAAATCTTTAGTCATAGTTGACTTGCTTTGGAACGTATTGCCACAGCTACATGTTACTGTTATTGCTTCGTATTTCGGTTGAATTTCATAATTCATCATTAATTCCTTAAATTTATTCTAACACCGCCACTTAATCTAATGTCAAGTACCGTGAATTTCGAACTGACATATTAGCTAAATTAAGTCCTTGATACAAGAAACTTGTACATAAATATTATATACAAGTAATTAATATTAGCAATAATTTAACATTTTAAGGATAATTATATAAATTAGTAAAAAAAATTGGTTATTGAGATGCTTCTTTCTAATGCGAAACCTTTATTTGTGACTAAGGATATTAAGATTAATGCATATGATATCGACTTTATGTTGATTGTTAATAATATTGTATATGTTAGGTGGTTTGAAGATTTAAGGTTTTTATTGTTAGATGAGCACTTTCCCGTTGAACCGTTGTTGAAAGATAATATTTCTCCAATTCTTTCAAATACTCATGTTTCCTACAAGCAACCGCTTACTATTTATGACAAACCTAAAGGTAAAGCTTGGTTGAGTAGCTTGGGAAGAATCAAATGGGAAGTTACTGTAGAAATTAGTATTAAGGATAAAATTTATTGCTCAGGTGTCCAGAATGGATGTTTCTATAATATCAAAACGATGCGTCCTATTAAAACGCCAGAAAAATTACGTGAATTATATGAGAAAGGAATGGGGTAATCGTTAATCCTTTTGTTTTAATCTGTATGCCCAGCAATATTTTTCGTTGTATTACTTTTTTCAAGTTCAGATTTATCTTTAAAAGTACCTAAAATTTTATCGCCCAAATAATTGGTTATGCCCCAGTAATAATTTTCATTGTGATGGTGGTGCCACATATGTGCACGCTTTAATTTTTTTCCAAATGGAGTTAAAAAGTCATATTCAGGGGTATGGTGTCCAAGGTGTACCCATTCATACCATAAGTAGTAAAAAACTCCTGAAGTGAAAGGAACAAGGGCTATAGAAAAACTCCAAGTAATTAATGCGAAAAGTAAATAGGTTTGAATCAAGTGAATGACAACAGCCCATACTGGAGCAAATAATAAGTCATAATTTTGAGGGTGACGATGATGGTCATGGTGTAGTCTTATTAATGATCTTCTTAGCAGGTTGTTTTTTTCTGGTAATTGCTTGTGTAAAACATATTTATGTACATACCACTCATAGAAAGGGGCGATGATAACAGGCAGTATGAGTAAAAAATAATAATTTTTGAGCAATTGTGTTGTTAAGCAAATATATAACATTATGAAAAATAATACCCATAAGCCAATAATTGTAGAGTGAGTGAAGTACCCTTTTAACATTTTTTTCATAATCGACTTGCCCTGTTAAATGTGAAATTCACTTTGTATGTATATTTTACCAATCTTATTCTAACAACCCATTTATATCCATTGAAATTTAAAATAGGCAAATTCATAAACAATGTCATAATATTATAGTATCATATGCTCGAATCAAAATTAGAGGCGAATATGGCAAGTTATAGCACCAATGAATTTAAGAATGGATTAAAAGTTTTATTGGACGGTGATCCAATGAGTATTATGGATAACCAAATAGTTAAGCCTGGTAAAGGGCAAGCTTTTAATCGTGTCAAATTTAGAAACTTACGCTCAGGACGAGTTATTGAAAAAACCTTTAAGTCTGGCGAAAGTGTTGATGCTGCTGATGTCCTTGAAATGGAAGGGCAATATTTATATAGCGATGGAGAGTTCTATAACTTCATGGAGCCAAATACGTTTGAGCAGATAGCTGCCAGTGAGACGGCTATTGCAGAATCTAAGAAGTGGCTGAAAGAAAATGATATGTATACCATTACGCTATTCAATTCAGATCCAATTACCGTCACTCCGCCAAATTTTGTAGAGTTAATGGTCGCAGAAACAGATCCTGGGCTTAAAGGTGATACGGCTGGTTCTGGCGGTAAACCAGCCACATTAGAAACAGGTGCAGTAGTTAGAGTCCCTTTGTTTATTCAGGCTGATGAAATCATTAAGGTCGATACTCGAACTGGGGAATATGTTTCTAGGGCAAAGGTATGATTATGCAGAATGATACAAACTTAGTATGGTTAGATCTTGAAATGACAGGGCTCGAAGTAGAGAGTGATACCATTATTGAAATAGCTTCAATTGTTACCGATTCAGAATTGAATGTTATCGCTGAAGGACCTTCGTTAGCGATTCATCAATCAGATGAAGTGTTATCAAATATGAATAAATGGTGTATAAAAACACATGGTAAGTCTGGGTTAACACAAAGGGTTAAAGATAGTAAGATATCGATGGCACAGGCTGAATTCCAGACTTTAGAATTTATTAAGAAATATATTAATGAAAATACCTCACCACTATGTGGTAATTCAATTTGGCAGGATAGAAAATTTCTAACAAAATACATGCCGACATTTGAATCATATTTTCATTATCGTTTGCTAGATGTTAGTACTTTGAAAATTTTAAGCTCTCATTGGTATCCGGAGGTTTACAGCGGTGTAAGCAAGGACAGTAAGCATTTAGCTATGGACGATATTAAAGACTCAATCGAAGAATTAAAGTATTATCGAAAGCATATATTTAAATAATTTAAAACATTTATAAATACTAGTCTGAAATATTTATGTTTGATATTATTTATCTCTCAGGTTGTTTTAAATTTAGATTTATACATGCTATAGTTATTCCAGTTTTAGCTTATAGGTTAATGGCGTGATTTGGAATGTTCCTAATATACTAACTATGTTGCGAATTGCATTAGTGCCAATATTTGCTATCTTTTTCTTTTTGCCAATTTCTAGTGCTCATTGGTTTACTGCTTCTTTATTTTTTGTCGCTGCATTAACTGATTGGTTTGATGGATTCATTGCTCGTAAATTTAATCAAACAAGTAAGCTTGGTGCTTTTTTAGATCCTGTGGCAGATAAGCTGATGGTTGCAGTTGCTCTGGTATTATTGTTGAGTAGATTTCCATACTGGTGGGTGGCTTTGCCTGTTGCCAGTATTATTGCTCGAGAATTAATAGTTTCTGCACTGAGAGAGTGGATGGCTGAAATTGGTGAAAGAGCAGCTGTCAAAGTGTCCTCTTGCGGGAAGATTAAAACAGTAGCTCAAATGTCGGCTATATTGCTATTATTGGTAAATGCTGATAATGCGAATAGTATTTGGGTTGTGTTAGGTTTTATTTTATTATATGTTGCTGTAATACTTACGATATATTCTATGTGGTTATATTTAAAAGCAGGTTATTATGCTCTTAAATCTATAGCCTAGAAATTTCTGATGCAAGTTATTATGGTAACTAACTTGGAGTATAATTTTTATGTCGCAATATATCTTAACGCTTGATCAAGGTACAACAAGTTCAAGAGCTATTATATTCAATCATGATGGTCATATTGTTTCTATGGCTCAAAAAGAATTTCAACAGATTTATCCAAAACCGGGCTGGGTTGAACATGATCCAAATGAAATTTGGGTTTCTCAAGTATCAGTTGCAGCAGAGGCAATTTCTAGAGCTGGCATCAATGGTACTAATGTCGCAGGAATTGGCATTACTAACCAGCGCGAAACAACTATAGTGTGGAATCGAGACACAGGAGAGCCAGTTTATAATGCTATAGTGTGGCAAGATAGAAGAACAGCGGAGTTCTGTAATCAACTTAAAGCTGAAAATGGTCTTGAGCAAAGCATTAAAGATAAAACTGGATTAGTGATTGATGCCTATTTTTCTGCTTCAAAGATTAAATGGATTCTTGATAATGTCTCAGGAGCAAAAGAGAAGGCTAAGAATGGAAAATTATGTTTTGGTACGGTTGATAGTTGGTTAGTTTATAAGCTTACTAATGGCAAAGAGCATGTTACAGATGCCTCAAATGCATCAAGGACTATGTTGTTTAATATTAACTCTATGCAATGGGATGATGATCTGTTGAGTATTTTTAATATTCCTAAATCAATGTTGCCCTGTGTAAGGCAATC
>JBLIDR010000074.1:0-7211 GCA_047632655.1 Francisellaceae bacterium
CGCCTCGTTTGTACCAATGCTGATTTTTGGTCATAAAAATTTATTTGTACCAAACCCGCGTGACTTAAAAATGTTTATTAAAATTGCCAAAAATAATAAATTCACTGCTATTACTGGTGTCAATACACTGTTTAGCGCATTAGCACATAATCAAGATTTCCAGTCTGGGGATTATTCACAATTAAAAGTTTCTTGGGCGGGTGGAATGCCAGTACAGGCGCATGTAGCGAAAAAATGGCATGAAGTAACAGGATGCCCATTACAAGTTGCTTATGGCCTAAGTGAAACATCACCTGGTGTCACTGCTGATCTGTATAACACTAAAGATTTTAGCTCATCAATTGGATATCCATTCCCAAATACAGATGTTGAAATTCGTGATATAAAAACAGGTGAAATAAAATCTATCGGTGAATCAGGTGAAATTTGCGTTAAAGGACCTCAGGTGATGCGAGGATATTTAAACAAGCCAGAGGAAACTGTAAGTGCATTACAAGATGGTTGGTTCAAAACTGGTGATGTAGGCATTATGAATGAACAAGGACAAATTAAACTAGTTGACCGAACTAAAGATATGGTTATTGTCTCAGGATTTAATGTATACACTGTGGAAGTAGAGCATACGATTGCCGAGCTACCTGAAGTTCTTGATGTAGCAGTAATTGGCTTACCGTGTGAAAAAACTGGTGAAATGCTAAAAGCTCATATCATCTTAAAGGAAGGACAAAAGTTAACAGCTCAACATGTGATTGACTATTGCCATGAAAATATTACTCGATATAAAACGCCTAAAATGATTGAATTTAACGACGTCTTACCACTAAGTCCTGTTGGCAAGATTTTAAAAACTAAACTTAGAGCTTTACCTCAAAATGCAAAATATTTTGCAAAAAAACTAAGTGATTAAAACAGTATATTTTTATACTTTGGCAATTCCAACCCTATATGCTTCAGGTAGTATAAAAATGTCAATATTAGCCATCAAAATATAATGTAATTCTTTATTACACACAATTCAATTTTAGATCTAAACTGATCTCATACGCATGAATTACACACGAATATATTTTGATATGAATTTTAATTTATATCAAAAATTCATTGATGACTAAGGAAATTTAATGACTGACATTATGGAAAATAGGTCAACTCAAGCAATTGAATTACAGAGCGCTTCTGTTGATATTTGGAATAACAAATACCAACTAAAAAATAATAAAGGCGAACCCGTTGACAAATCAATTGATGACACTTATAAGCGTGTGGCTAAAGCCATATCAGATGTTGAGAGCACAACACAACTACAAGAAAAATGGTACAAAGAATTTTTATGGGCCCTTAGGCATGGCGCGATACCAGCAGGCAGGATTATTTCAAATGCAGGAGCCCAGAAACACAAACCAGCCACATCTACAATTAACTGCACGGTATCCGGAACAGTTACAGATTCAATGGATGGAATCTTAGAAAAAGTACATGAAGCAGGACTAACGCTTAAAGCTGGATGCGGCATTGGTTATGAATTTTCAACTTTACGCCCAAAAGGATCATTTGTCGCTGGCGCTGGTGCACACACATCTGGACCACTTTCATTTATGGATATATATGACAAGATGTGCTTTACCGTTTCGTCTGCAGGTGGAAGACGTGGCGCTCAAATGGGCACATTTGATGTTGGGCACCCAGATGTTTTAGATTTCATTAAAGCTAAACGTGAAGATGGTAGATTAAGGCAATTTAATTTATCACTTTTGATCACAGCAGATTTTATGCAAGCAGTTGAATCAGACTCTGAATGGAAATTATCATTTCCTGTCACTCAAAAAGAAAAAGAAACTGAAAACTTAGAGTTAAATAATCCAAATCAAGTGATTTGGAAAGAATGGCCGATACAAGAACCATACATAGTTGATGACAGCGGTCTTGTGGCTTGCAAGGTATATCGCACAATTAAAGCCAAGCGCTTATGGGATATGATCATGACTTCGACTTATGATTATGCAGAACCTGGTTTTATTCTCATTGATAAAGTAAATCAAGAAAACAATAACTGGTTTTGTGAAAAAATTAGGGCAACCAATCCTTGTGGCGAACAACCTTTACCTCCCTACGGCTCATGCTTGCTAGGCTCAATTAACTTAACTAAATTTGTTAACAATCCATTTACTGAACAGGCTGTTTTTGATTGGAAAAAATACACTAAAGTCATCAGGATATTTACACGTCTATTGGATAACGTTGTTGAAATTAATGGCCTGCCATTAGCACAGCAACGTGAAGCCATCACACACAAACGACGTCATGGGATGGGATTTTTAGGCCTTGGTTCAACCGTCACCATGTTACAAATGAAATATGGTTCAGATGAATCACTTAAATTTACTGACAAAATATCCAAGACACTAGCCATTACAGGATGGGAAGAAGGTATATCATTGGCTAAAGAAAAAGGCTCAGCCCCTATTCTTGATCAAGATTTTTCTATAACTGAAGAATATATAAGACTTCGACCTGAAATTGCACGCGATGGATTTCAAGTAGGCAAAAAAGTCAAAGGAAAAATTCTCTTGGCGAAATATAGTAAATACATGCAACGTATTGGTAAGGAAAGACCAGACATAATTGATGATATTGTCAAACATGGTTGTCGCTTCACTCATCATTCCTCAATTGCCCCCACCGGAACAATATCATTGTCATTAGCTAACAATGCGAGCAACGGCATTGAACCTAGTTTTGCTCATCATTATGCTAGAAATGTAATTCGCGTAGGTAAAAAAACAAAAGAAAAAGTAAACGTTTACTCTTTCGAACTATTAGCCTATAAAAAACTTATTAATCCAGAAGCAATGCCATTTAGCACAAACGAATCAACCAAATTACCAGAATATTTTATTTCTGCGGATGAAGTAACACCTAAGCAACATGTTGATATTCAAGCAGCAGCTCAAATTTGGATAGACTCTAGCATATCTAAAACGGCCAATGTACCAACAGACTTTGAATTTGAGAAGTTTAAAGATATCTACTCATATGCCTATAAACAAGGACTTAAAGGTTGTACAACTTTCCGCTTTAATCCAGAAGTTTTTCAAGGGGTTCTAGTCAAAGAACAAGATCTTGAAAATACAACATATCGCTTCACTCTAGAGGATGATTCGATTATTGAGCTAAAAGGAAATCAAGAGATCGAATATGATGGTGAAACCCATACCGCAGCAAATTTATATGACGCCTTAAAAGAAGGCTATTACGGAAAATTCTAAGGAGAAAAGTAATGACAGTAAAAATTGAAAAACCTATCGTAAGCTTTAATATCGTCAAAGATGATCAAGAAGCTACAACAAAAAAAGAAAAACCAACGGTTGAAAAAATGAATGAAAAGGTTAAAAGACCCGAATCATTACAAGGTGAAACTTATAAAATTAAGCCCCCACAATCTGAACATGCACTATACGTCACTATTAATGACATCATTTTAAACGCCGGCACAGAATATGAGACCCGTCGTCCTTTTGAGATTTTTTTGAGCTCAAAAGATATGGCTCACTACCAATGGACAATTGCATTGACTTTAATTATTTCAGCTGTATTAAGAAAAGGCGGGGATGTAACATTTTTAGTTGAGGAACTACGCTCTGTTTTTGACCCTAATGGTGGTTATTTCAAACGTGGAGGAAAATATGTTCCATCATTAGTCGCTGAAATTGGTGACGTCATTGAAAAACATCTTAAAAAAATCGGCATGATTCAAACGGAAGAAATTAGTGAACATCAAAAAGCATTTATAGAATCTAAGAAAAAAGAACTCAATCTAAAAGAACAAGCTAATGATAGTCATTCAGCATTTCCAGCAGAATCTCAACTATGTACAACTTGTAGCACTAAGGCGATGATTATGCTAGATGGTTGCATGACTTGCCTAAACTGTGGTTATTCAAAGTGCGGCTAATCAAATAGCATCTTACTCCAATGTAGTTTCTCTCTTAATGATTTATAATAATCATAATCTAACGGATGAATTATATTTATATTTTTATCATGCTTTTTTAATAAAATATAACTACCAACACTCATTGCTTTTAAGTTATGCCCATCATAACTCAAAATTGGCTGAGGATCATTATACGCACCTATTGTAACTTTAATCGTACTCTCTGCATTTAAAACAATTGGTCTAGCACTCAAAGTATGTGAGAACATTGGGACCAATACGACAACATTTAAACTTGGATGCATGATGGGACCACCCGCTGAAAGCGCATGAGCAGTTGAACCAGTAGGTGTGGCTATGATAATTCCATCAGAGCGCTGTGAATAAGCGTAATGGCCGTCGACATCAACCATGATTTCAAATAATCTACTAGCCTTACCGCTATCAATTACAATTTCATTTAAAGAATGAGCAGTATCAAATATTTCACCATTGGTAAATAATTGAACTTGCATCATAAAACGTTTTTCAATAGAAAATTCACCATTTAAAACTTTTAGCAATCTAGTTGATAATTGATCTGGATTAATATCGGTTAGAAATCCTAATTTACCACGATTGATACCTATAATAGGTATCTCATTATACATTGATAGCACTCTAGCAGCATTTAGAAAGTTTCCATCTCCACCTACGACTATAGCTAAATCACATTTATGTGAAATTTCCATAAGTGAAAGGGATTGATTATTTGAACCATCAACAGATAAAGATGTTTCATTTTCAAAATAAATTGAGGTTTTATCCTTCAATAAATCAAATAGATGATTTACAGTTTCAGAAACCAGAGGGTTAATATGTGTTCCAATAATACCAATTGATTTAAAATTCATATTTAAAACCAGTAAGAATAATTACATACTATACCTAATTTTACTCAAAATGTCGGACTTTGTGTATAACATCATAACTTAGAGCATCAATACCTCTATCATCGAAGCCTTTCACGTCCATCTTTGCGCTCAGGTGATTCTTCTTTATGGTCCTCATCTAACGATGAGTCATCTTGAGCAATTAAATCTTCATCGGCTGAACGTGCTTTTGAAATAAGGTCATCCATTTTATTACCGTAAACCATAGAGTCATCATAAATAAAACTAATGCTTGGCGTAATTCTTAATTTAATTTCTCTAGAAATACATTTACGAAATAAGCCTTTTGCTTTAGCAAAAGATACAGCCATTTCTTCTTGAGATGCCTTATCCAACAGACTTGAATAATATATTTTAGCATAGGATAAGTCTCCACTAACATCGACACTAGTGATTGAAACCCATTTTAAACGTGGGTCATTAATTTCTCTACTTAAAGTTTTCGTGATGGTTTTTTGAATCTCATCAGCAACTCTATGTCTACGCGATATAGTCGCCACAATTATATCTCCCGCTTAACCTCATAGGTCTCAAAAACTTCAATTTGATCACCAGATTTAACATCATTATAGTTTTTAACACCGATACCACATTCCATATCTTTTTTAACTTCAAGCACATCATCTTTAAATCGACGCAAGGACTCAAGCTTTCCTTCATATATAACAACTTGATCACGTAAGACACGTATTGGATTATTTCTTTTAATCACACCTTCAATAACCATACAGCCGGCAATTGAGCCTAGGCGCGATGAGCGGAATACATCTCTAACATCAGCAATACCAATGATTTTTTCTCTAATTTCAGGTGATAATAAACCTTCCATAGCGAGCTTAACATCATCGATTAAATCATAAATGATACTATAATAACGCAATTCTACAGCCTCAGATTCAGCAAGTTTTCGTGCTGCACTATCTGCACGAACATTAAAACCAAACACAATTGCACTAGAAGCAGAAGCTAATGTAATGTCTGAAGAAGTAATCGCACCAATACCACTAGAAAGAATATTAACCTTAACATTATCACCAGAAAGCTTATTTAATGATTCAGAAATAGCTTCAACAGATCCTTGAGCATCAGCTCTAATCAGTAGAGTCAAAGTTTGTTGCTCACCATCATCACTCATACTATTAAAGAGATTGGACAGCATGGCAGTCTGTTGCTTAGCCAACTTATCTTGTCTATATTTATTTTGGCGAAATTCTGCCACTTCACGCGCTTTCTTTTCATCGCTAACTACGGTAATTTCATCTCCAGCACTCGGCACACCAGAAAGCCCAAGGACTTCAACTGGAGTCGAAGGACCGGCATTAGGAACTATTTGACCACAGTCACTTGTAATACTTCTAACGCGACCATATTCCAAACCAGCAATAAGCATATCACCTTTATTTAACTTGCCACTTTGAATCAAAACTGTCGCTACTGCGCCCCTACCTTTTTCTAACTTCGCTTCAATAACAACACCTTGTGCGCTGCCGTCTGAAACAGCCTGCAATTCCAACACTTCTGATTGTAATAAAATATTATCCAACAAAGTATCAACGCCTTCGCCAGTTTTAGCTGAAACATGGGTAAACATTACATCCCCACCCCAGTCTTCAGGTATTACATCATGTTGAGAAAGTCCATTCTTAACTTTATCTGGATCAGCGTCTTCTTTGTCAATCTTATTAACTGCGACAATCATAGGCACATTAGCGGCTTTAGCATGCTTAATTGCTTCGACTGTTTGAGGCATTACACCATCATCGGCAGCCACAACCAGAATAATTAAATCTGTACACTTTGCACCACGAGCCCTCATAGAAGTAAAGGCCTCATGCCCAGGAGTATCCAAAAAGGTAATACTACCTTTATCAGTTTTAACTGAATAGGCGCCAATATGCTGAGTAATTCCACCAGCCTCGCTAGCGGTTACACTTGCCTTGCGGATATAATCTAATAATGAAGTTTTACCATGATCAACATGGCCCATGATAGTTACCACTGGGGCTCGATTAATCATTTTTTTACCAGATAAATCAACTATTATTTCATCTTCAATTGCATCCAGTTTAACTAAATTATACTCATAACCCATTTCTTCTAATATCAAAGTAGATGTCTCTTGATCTAACATTTCATTTTGAGTTGCCATGACACCCATTTTCATTAATGACTTAATCAATACCACGGATTTTACTGCCATTTTTTGAGCTAAATCAGAAACTAATATTTCTTCAGGCAGGTCAACTATATTCATAACTCGAGCCATAGGTTGGATGAATTTTTGTGTGAGGACATTATCTTTATTAAATTTTTTGACACCACGGCTTCTTTCAATAATGCTACCA
>JBLIDR010000075.1:0-7183 GCA_047632655.1 Francisellaceae bacterium
CAAGATATTGCTCAGAAAACTGGACGGTTAGAAAACATTAGATCAATTGGAGGAATGATTGCAGCAGACTTGATTGTTAAAAATAAAACCGATAAAAGGTATGGTTTTGAGCTATATAAAATTGCATCTAGTTTAGGTATATTATTACGACCATTAGGGAATACTATCTATTGGGCTCCGCCTTTGAATACAGCTTTGTCAACTATCGATGAATTAAGTGACATCACAAAAAAGGCCATTGATTCTTTAAATCTTGATTAATCTTATGGATTTATTATTTTGACTATGCAAAGAATTTTTAGACTTAACATGGACAATAAAAATAAACTTTGCTACTACTTTAGGTATGGAAAATTTTTTATTAGGAATTATGCGACAAATTAAAAAAATGGTTAGCCAATATATAGTTATAGGAAGTGCTATATTATTTTTATCAGGATGTGCTACTTCACCACCAAACAATATAAACAATGCTTGTAGTATTGTTCAACAATATCCAAGTTGGTATTATGATGCTGAAAAATCTTATAAAAAATGGGGTGTTCCGGTTAATACTCAACTTGCTATTATTTATAAGGAAAGCTCATTTAAAGCTGATGTTAAACCTCCAAGGAAGAAATTATTAGGGTTTATACCTTGGTCTCACATAACAACTGCTTCTGGTTATTCTCAAGCAGTGGATGGGACGTGGGATATGTACAAAAAAGCGACTGGAAATAGTGGTGCTAGCAGATCTAGCTTTGAAGATTCTGTTGATTTTATAGGCTGGTATGGTAATTATATTTCAAAAAGGACAGGTGTATCAAAATCTGACACTTATATGATCTACATGGCTTATTATCTTGGCCCTGGTGCGGTTAGAAGTGGTTCTTATAAAAGGAATAAAATGGCCAAAGAAGTATCTGGAGTTGCTCAGAAATGGGCTAATAAATATGCATCGCAGTTAAAAACATGTAAAATACCATCTGAAGGTTGGTGGTAATAGTCATCCGACAAAAATTTTATATTTATTAAAACTAATGCCTAAAGTTTTGACGTTCCCTACTAAAGGGCGTATATATATTTATATTTACGCGCACAGACTTACAGAAAGGTCACTATTAATCTATTTTCGTTAGGTTTGACGGTTGGTACGATTATCATTATTTATTTCCAAAAGTGACTAAAGCAATTCCAAGTCAATTGGTTGCATTAATTGTTATGAGCTAGTTAGTACACTATTGAGCCTGCCGGTTCCAATTATCTGAGACATTGCTACCGCTTTTCCAAGGATTCATACAGAGACTTTGCTCTCATTAGATTTGGATGATATTACGATCGTAATAGGCTCAGCGGTTAGGCAGGCAGCACTTGGTTCAATTGACTCATTGCTGACTTCCATTGTGGCGGATAATATTACTAAAACAAAACAGTAAAGTAATAAAGAGCTTATCGGTCAAGGTATTGGTAACACTTTAGCTGGTATGATTGGTGGTTTGCCTGGCGCTGGAGCTACTATGCGAACGGTGGTGAACATTAATGCAGGTGGAAAAACTAGGTTGTCGGCTATTATACATAGCCTTGTCTTGTTGGTGATTCTTGTAGCCGCAGCAAGTTTGGCCTCAAAGATTCCTTTGTCTGTACTTGGCGGGATTTTAATTAGTGTTGGAGTAAGTATCATTGATTATAAAGGCTTGAAACATATATTGAATGTACCAAAAACTGAATCTGTGATTATGATTACGGTATTGTTTTTAACCGTTTTTGTTAATTTACTGCAAGCAGTTGCGGTGGGTATGGTGTTAGCCGCTTTCTTTTTATGCACAAGATGGGAAACTTGGCTGAACAAAAAACTTTAGTTTCTCCTCTTGATGATTTTATGAAAGATATACCTTCTAATATTCCAAAGAATAAAATAAAATTATTGAAAAAAATAGCTTATATTAAAAATATTGATGGCCCTTTGTTTTTTGGGTTTATCAGTCAGTTCCAAGATATTGTAGCTAAAATTCCAAATATAAAATATGTCATTATACGAATGAAGTATGTGCCATATATTGATCAATCAGGTCTATATGCATTAGAAGATGCTATTTTTTATCTTAAAGAAAAAAACATTAAGTTTTTTTAACCGGCCTTCAACGACAACCAAGAGGTATGTTAGAGAGAATTAAATTAATACCAGAGTTAGTGCCAAAGGAAGATGTTTTTAAAGAGCTTGATTCTGGGGTTAACTGGATTTTAGACAAAGAAATTAAATAATGTATTATTTAAGTTTTATACAAGTTTAAATCATCTATGCACACTATTATCTTTTTTATATTATTTTTGTTAGCATTTTAAATAAACCACGTAGCAGCATTAAATATATGTCGTATCATAAATTTTCACAACTAATATTATTGTTTATTCTTGTTATTTTTATAGCCTGTTTTATAGCGGGCGGTATGTTTTTATCTAAGTCTAGTACCATGGCGTCTGGTATGGATATTTATGATAAGCCTAATGTTAATAGCGCGCTACTCTCACATGCTGATAGACGTACTCCGCTTGTATCTATTTATCGCAAAGGTAAGTGGGTCAAGGTTGGTAACTTAGCTAATGGTGAAACAGGCTGGATGTTGGGCTCAGACTTTAAATATATTATTCCAAAACAAATTATCAGTAATAACAAGGTGTCAGAAAAACAAAATAAAAATAATATAAAAGAAGTGAACTTGAATCATAAATATACTCAAATGTTATCGCTTGAACAGAAACTAAATAAACAACTCAGTGAACAACCAAATAAAAAAATGGTTGATAACCTACAAAAAGAGTATTTATCACAATTACTTTTAATGAAAAAAATGATAGAAAATATGCAAATACAGCAAAATTAATTTCAAAAATCACAGTCATATTCAGAGATTTTATTTTTATTTTACATTCTGAAAATAGAGAGTACAATCTGTTTTAGGTGTTAAACAGGGTGTGTCTATAATGTCTAATTTAATCAATTCAGTAAGTTTTTTGGCGACAGGATCAGAGATTGTTAGTGGTGAAATACTTAATACTAATGGTCAGCAAATGGCTCAATTACTCCAATCTAGGGGCGTTTCTTTAGGTAAACATGTGGTTGTTGATGATGATGAAAATAATTTAACAGATGCTTTGAATTATTTATTTAAATCACATAAAGCAGTGATTATCACCGGGGGCCTCGGTCCTACTTCAGATGACCGTACACGTTTTGTTGTTTCTGATTTCCTTGGTGAAGATTTGGAGTTTCATGCGCCAACATGGGAGTGGATTGAAGAACGTTTCAGTTTGCGTAACATTCCGGTCACTGAAAATAATAGACAACAAGCCTTGTTCCCTAAGTCAGCAAAAGTGTTACCTAACCCTCTTGGTTCAGCTGATGCTTGTATGATTGAACACAAGGGTAAATGGATTTTTATGTTACCTGGTCCGCCAAATGAATGTTTGCCTCTGTTTGAGCAATATTTATTGCCAGTATTAGAACGAGAAGGCTTTATGACAGATGAAAGATTATTTCGTTGGCGCTTACTTGGTATCTCGGAGTCAAAAATGGAAGAACAATTAGAGTGTTTAGCACAAAAACATAGTCTTGTTTTTGCTTATCGCGCTGGGTATCCATACTTAGATATAAAAGTCATGCTACCAAATAATTTGAATAATAGAATAATTATTGATGACATTTATCAAATGGTTAAGCCATACTTAGTCACGACAGAACATAGTGATTTATCAACTCAATTGCAGGATAAACTGCGTGATTATAAACACAAAATATGGCTAGAGGATAGTGCTACAAAAGGCTATATTATCTCAGCATTAACAACACCAAACACGCATCAATCTATTGATATATTAACTTCTGAGAGCCAGGTAGGACGTAATGATATTATTGTGATTCTATCGGGCTTAAAGAATTACTGGCAGCCTGAGACTAATCAGCATATTACTTGTTTGCAATTGAGGATTAAGCAAGATGATAAAATGTTAAGTGAAAGCAGTTGTGAAATTTTTTTGAGAGGTCAGGAAACGTTAAATTATGCGTTAGAATTCACATCACATAAGGTTTTTAAGCAAATAAAGTAACTTATTCTTAAGCATATTAATTTATTCTTAAGCATATAGGTTTATAATGAAGGATCACTTTACTATTCAAATTCTAACAGAATTGTCTAATTATTGCCATACAGCATAAAGTTAGGTAGAATGTGGATAGTTACAATATAGGAGTCATCAATGACCAAGGCGTTAGCAATAAAGGAAAATTTTTTACCTATACCTGCGTTATCAGATACATCAGGCCTAGATAGTTATTTAAATTTTGTACATAGTGTGCCAATGTTAACTGAAGAAGAAGAACAAAGGTATGCTACGCTATTACAACAGCAGGGTGATTTAGATGCAGCTCAAAAGCTTATTATGTCTCATTTGCGTTTTGTGGTACGTATTGCAAAAGGTTTTTCTGGTTATGGTTTACCAACTACTGATTTAATTCAAGAGGGCAACATTGGATTAATGAAAGCTGTTAAACGGTTTAATCCTGAAATTGGTGTGCGTCTTGTTTCCTTTGCAGTTCATTGGGTAAAAGCAGAAATTCACGAATATGTTTTACGTAATTGGCGTATTGTTAAAATTGCTACAACTAAAGCTCAGCGTAAACTATTTTTTAATTTACGTAGTTCTAAAAAGCGTTTAGGTTGGTTTACCCAAGATGAAATTAATTCAGTAGCGGCTGATTTGAATGTAAAGCCTGAAGCTGTCATTGAAATGGAGAAACGCATGAATGCATATGATATGACATTCGACGCACCAATTAACAGTGAAAATGATGAAATTTTTACTCCAGAAATGTTTTTAAAAGATGAGAGTGAGTCTCCTGAAGACTCAATTGTCAATAATGATCTAGAGTCACACATGACTGGTAAGCTTATGTCCGCTCTTGATAAGTTAGATGAACGTAGTCAAGATATTTTAAGATTAAGATGGCTAGCTGATAAAAAAGCGACATTACATGACTTGGCTGATAAATATAGTGTTTCTGCTGAACGTATTCGCCAGTTAGAGTCTAGCGCGATGGGTAAAATCAAGATAGCTTTAAATAAAGCCGCTTAAAAATTCTTCTTTATTATAAGAATAAATTATTACAGTTCATGTTAATAATTTAGTTACTTAATTTCTCTAAACTAAATCTACTTTATAATCTCTAAATTTACTATTTTTTAGGCATAAAAAAAGCGCCTTGAAGGCGCTTTTTAAAAATATAATATTTTAGAAGAAATTAAGCGATAGAAACATTATCAGCTTGTGGGCCTTTTTTCCCTTCTGAGATATCAAACTCAACTCTATCTTCATCATTTAACATTGTGCCAGGCTCTAAAGCAGATACGTGAACAAACACGTCCTTGCCGCCGTCTTCCGGTGTAATGAATCCGAAACCTTTTGTACTATTGAAAAATTTTACTGTGCCTTTTACTGCCATTTTTTTACTCACTTATATCTATTATTAAACTAAAGACCTCTGCTCATTAGAATTTAACCAATGACGCTAAAGGTTTGGCCATTATACTTAACAATTAAATAAATAATAGTGTTTTGGGCTAATAAATATAAATATATTTATATTTTATTGTTTTACCGTTACTTATTGCTATTTAGGGAAAATAAATCGGTTGAGAATATTTTTCCCAGATTTTATATTTAGGCATGACTAATTTAAAGTTATTTGAATTAATAATATTATCGTGCCAACTGAATAGACTGTCGAAATGCCGCACGTCTAATAAATTGCGGTTATGGCTAATAATCTGTCTGATGAACGGGAATAAGACGTAATCATATATTTTAATTTGGTCGCAAACTAAATATTTTTGTGTCATCAGTAACTCGTTATATTTTGATAAACAGTCAATAAGTGGTTTTTCAAGCTGTTCGAGATTGACCTTTTTATTCTGATCTATAAATTTATATTTACGAATATTGGTATTAAGGCTAGAGATCCCTTGTGAAATATCATTACCGATACTTTCTTGAATGTGAGTTAAATCAAGTAGTTTTAAAGGATCATTTTGTAATAGAGCCCAACTCATGATTTCTAAACTTTCGTCAATAACATCTCCGTTAGGTAACAGTAATATGGGTACTGTTGCTTTGGAGGAGAGTTTAAGCATTTCTTCTGGTTTGTCACGGAGTAACACTTCTCGTAATTCAATTTTTATTCCAGATAAAAATAGTGCTATTCTAGCACTAATAGCAAAAGGGCAGCGTCTAAAGCTATATAAGACAGGTCTTTTATTCATGGCTGCAACCTAATCTTAGCGTTGTTCAATAGGAATATATTTTAATTGATTTGGTCCAATATAGTCTGCTCCCGGACGAATTAATTTATTATTCTCACGCTGTTCAATGATGTGAGCTGCCCAACCTGTAATGCGTGAAAAAACGAATATTGGAGTAAACATTTCGGTTGGTATACTACAAAAATGATAGGCTGATGCGCTATAGAAATCTAAATTAGGAAATAGATTTTTCTCGGACCGCATAACTTTTTCAATAACCTCGGATACAGTGTAAAGGGTGTTATTGCCAATATCATCTGCTAGTTTTTTAGACCAAGCCTTAATGATATCGGATCGAGGATCAGAATCACAATAAACTCGATGTCCAAAACCCATGATTTTTGCTTTGTCTGATAACAATCGATGTATGCCTTTTTCCGCATCTTCAACTGAATTAAATTGCTGAATTAATTCCATTGCAGCTTCATTCGCTCCACCATGTAAGGGGCCGCGTAAAGTTCCAATTGCTGAGGTAATCGCTGAATAAAAATCTGATAAAGTTGCAGCAGTTACGCGCGCGGCAAATGTTGAGGCATTAAACTCATGCTCAGCGTATAGGATTAATGAAACATCCATGGCCCTAACTTGTAATGTAGAGGGTTTTTTGCCATGTAATAAATGCAGAAAATAAGCAGCAGTTGTTTCATCTTCTAGGTCTAAATTGATTTCTTTATTATTCTTTGTAAAGTGGTACCAATATGTTAACACTGCTGGATAGATTGCGATTAATCTATTAGCTATTTTTTCACTTTCAAATTCACTGGCTTCAGGTTCAATGTTTCCTAAGAAAGAGGTTGCAGTGCGTAGCACGTCCATTGCATTGGCACTTTCTGGGATCATTTGTAATAAAT
>JBLIDR010000076.1:0-7169 GCA_047632655.1 Francisellaceae bacterium
TGTTGTTTATAATAGTTATTGTTATTGCTGTAACAGCATTTGTGATATTCATGGAACGAGCGCAGAGAAGGATTACGATTAATTATGCTAAGAGGCAGCAGGGAAGAAAAATGTATGCGCCTCAGTCTAGCCATTTACCTTTAAAGATTAATATGGCAGGTGTTATTCCTCCAATTTTTGCATCATCGATAATGTTATTTCCTGCTACAATTAGTACTTGGTTTGGTTCAGGTGCTGGTATGGGGTGGTTGGCCGATATTGGTCTTGCTCTGCAGCCTGGGCAACCTTTGTATGTAATCGTTTTTGCAATTGCAATTATTTTCTTCTGCTTTTTTTATACGGCTTTAGTCTTTAATCCTAAGGATTCTGCAGATAACCTTAAAAAATCAGGTGCATTTATACCTGGTATCAGGCCTGGTGAGCAGACTACTAAGTACATTGATAATGTAATGAGTAGATTAACTTTGGTTGGTTCAATATATATAACAGCTGTTTGTTTGTTGCCAACTTTTTTAATGCAATTCTGGAGTGTTCCCTTTGTGTTCGGTGGGACTTCATTATTGATTGTTGTTGTTGTGATAATGGATTTTATCTCACAAGTCCAGTCACATATGATGTCCACTAAATATGATTCGTTGCTTAAAAAAGCGAAGTTAACCAGCTTTTAAATATAGATAATATTAACTAGAGGAATATATTATGAAAGTGAGAGCTTCTGTAAAAAAAATGTGCAGAAATTGTAAAGTTGTTAAGCGTAGTGGTGTTGTTAGAATAATTTGTTCTGATGCGCGTCATAAGCAAAGACAAGGTTAATAGTACAAAAAGTACTTGATTTTTTATCAATAAATGGTAGTTTAGACTGCCTTTTTGATATTATATAAAAATTTAAACGTTAGGAGCGGAATTGCATGGCACGTATTGCAGGTGTAAATGTACCAGATCACAAACATGCTGATGTGGCATTAACTTCGATTTATGGTATAGGTCGGCCACGAGCATTAAAAATTTGTGGTGAGTTAGGTATTAATCCAGAAACAAAAATTAAAGATTTATCAGAAGCTCAGATAGAGCAACTGAGATCTCAAATTTCAGGATATACTGTTGAGGGTGATCTCAGAAGGGAAATTTCATTATCTATTAAAATGTTAATAGATCTTGGAACAAATCGTGGTCGTCGTCACAGAAGAAATCTTCCAGTGAGAGGTCAGAGAACTAAAACAAATGCGCGTACACGCAAAGGGCCTCGTAAGCCTATTCGTTCTTAAGTTTTACAATATTAACTATCAGGTATAAATAATGGCAAAAGCACCTAAAACTGTTAAAAAGAAAATTAAAAAGCATGTTGTTGATGCAATGGCGCATATACAAGCTTCTTTTAACAATACAATAATTACAATCACAGATAGACAAGGCAATGCATTGTCATGGGCTACATCAGGTGGAAGTGGTTTCAGAGGATCAAGAAAAAGCACACCTTTTGCAGCTCAAGTTGCTGCTGAAAAAGCTAGTGACGCTGCTATAGAGTATGGCGTTAAGAATGTTGATGTTCTTATTAAAGGTCCTGGGCCAGGTCGTGAATCTGCTGTTCGTGCTTTAAACTCTAAAGGGTTTAAAATCACCAGTATAACAGATGTTACTCCGTTACCTCATAATGGCTGTAGACCACGTAAAAAACGTAGAGTATAAGTAAACAGGGATATATAGAAATGGCAAGATATTTAGGACCTAAGTGTAAGCTTTCAAGAAGAGAAGGTACAGATCTTCTACTTAAAAGTGGTATAAGGGCAATAGAAGATAAATGTAAGATTAATGTAACTCCTGGAATGCAAGCTGGTAGTAGGAAAGCGCGACTTTCAGATTATGGTCTCCAACTACGCGAAAAACAAAAAGTTCGCAGGATCTACGGCGTTCTTGAAAATCAATTTAGACGTTACTATAAAGAAGCTGCTAGAGTTAAAGGTAATACAGGAGAAAATCTACTTAAACTGCTTGAAACTCGTCTTGACAATGTAGTTTATAGAATTGGATTTGGTTGTACCCGTGCAGAATCTAGGCAACTGGTTAGTCATAAAGGAATTTTAGTTAATGGTAAAATATGTAATATACCATCCTTTAATGTTAAAGCAGGAGATGTTATTTCAGTTAGACCGAAATCACAAAAGCAAAGTAGAATTCAAAGTTCATTGGAAATTGCTAAACAGCGTGTCCAACTTACTTGGATAGAAATTGAAGAGGATAAGCTTGAAGCAACCTTTAAGTCTGAACCAGATAGATCTGAGCTTTCATCTGAAATTAACGAACAGTTAATTGTTGAGCTCTACTCTAAATAATCTAATTGAAGGACACTCATGTATATTTGCCCAACTGAGACCTACAAGCCTCAAATAACGGATATAAAGACTATTGGTATAAATAAGTATGAAGTTACTTTAGAGCCAATTGCAAATAACTTTGCGCACCTTTTCGGTAATTCTTTGCGTCGTATTATATTGTCTAGCATTCCTGGTGCAGCAGTGGTTGAAGCACAAATCGAAGGTGTTTTACATGAATACTCCACTTTGGATCATGTCAAAGAAGATGTTGTAGAGATTTTGTTAAATTTAAAGAAAATTGCAATCAAATTAGATAAAGGTGTAGATGAAGCTTACCTATCAATTAATTGCGATACCGTTGGCCCTGTTAGAGCTTCAGATATTCAAGTTTCCGCAAATGCTGAGATTATGAATCCTGATTTTGTTATAGCAAATTTATCTGAATCAGGTAAGTTGTCAATGAATCTACTTGCTATTAGTGGGCGTGGATATGTACCTGCTATTCAAAATTTAGAAGATGCAAGACAAATCGGTGTGATTGCTTTAGACGCTTCTTTTAACCCTGTGCGGACAGCATCCTTTAAAGTTGAAGAAATTGATCTCGACTGTGAAAAATTAATATTCAATTTTGAAACAAATGGTACAATTGAAATTAAAGATATCATTGAGCTTGCAATGACATATTTTTATGAGCAAATATCTATATTTGTTGATCTAAAAGCTCCTCTTGGACGTAAACCAGGAGATGAGAAATTTGATATTGACCCTATTTTGCTTACAACTGTAGATGATTTAGAGTTAACTGTAAGATCTGCTAATTGCTTAAAAGCACAAAATGTAAAATATCTAGGTGATTTAGTACAATTTATTGAATCTGACCTATTAAAATCTCCAAACCTGGGTAGAAAGTCATTAAATGAAATCAAAAGTGTACTCGCTGAACGTGGATTATCTCTTGGTGTTCGTCTTGATAATTGGCCACCTGAACAGATTGCTGTAAAGTAATAATTTTAACTATAAGGAATACACGCTATGCGTCATCAAAAATCTGGTCGTAAATTTAATATGAATAGCAGTCATAGAAAGGCAGTGTTTAAAAATATGACAGCATCATTGCTTAAACATGAAATCATAAAAACTACTTTGCCTAAAGCAAAAGAACTACGTGGTTATATTGAACCACTTATCACCTTAGCAAAAAGAGAAGTGTTACTTCGCAAAACTGCTGCGGATATTACTGATACAAAATCTAAATCGACAATAGTGGCTCTTCGCCGCCAAGCTTTTAATTATTTAAGAAATAAGGAAGCTGTTAAAAAGTTGTTTGAAGAAATTGCTCATCGCTATGAAAATCGCAATGGCGGTTACACGCGTGTGCTGAAATGTGGTTTTAGACATGGTGACAATGCTCCAATGGCTTATATTGAGCTTATTGATCGTCCTCAAAGTGATTCATTTGAATACGAAGACGAAGATGAGTTGTCAGTTGAAGAAGATCATTCAACAGAAGAAGAACTTAACGATTAATTTTTTATAAAATTAATTTATCTTATATTGATTATTTAAATATCTATATGCATTATGATAATGTCCTAATGAATTGATATCATACCTGAAATTATACTTGGTACTCTTTGGATTATATTTAATATATCTGGATCACATTAGTGGTTTTAGTTCTAATTATAATTCATTTATCTCAAATGAATTCATGCTTCGAATTGGATTTATTCATGCGTAAAATTATAAAATTACCTTTGGATTTAGCAAATCAGATTTCTGCTGGTGAAGTGGTAGCAAGACCTGCCTCTGTGGTTAAAGAACTTATTGAAAATAGTATTGATTCTGGTGCAACTGAAATTAAAATTTTTGTTGATTTGGGTGGAAAAGAATTAATCAAAGTTATAGATAATGGCAAAGGAATTACTGAAGAAGATATTTCATTATCTATTGAGCCGCATGCTACAAGTAAGGTCTACTCTTTGTATGAGCTTGAATCTGTTGTGACTATGGGATTTAGAGGTGAGGCTCTGGCTAGTATTTCTTCTGTATCAAAATTTAACCTCAAGAGTAAGCATATTGACTCGAATATCGGCTATTCTATAAGTGATGGCGACACTACTGATTATCAAATATTACCTGTTGCTCACTCAACTGGCACATCTATTGAGGTAAAAGAATTATTTTATAATACCCCTGCTCGACGTAAGTTTTTAAAAACAGATCGTACTGAATATGCCTATATTGACGAAGTAATTAAACGTATAGCGCTATGTCATTTTAATATCTCTTTTACATTGTCACATAATGATAAAATTATGCGTAGCCTACCAATTGCTGATACGGTGAATAAACAACTTGTCAGAATATCAAAGTTATGTCATCAAAATTTTATTAATGAATCCATCTCTATAGAAGAAGAGGGCGTGGATTTACATCTATGGGGTTGGGTTGGGAAACCATCTATGGCTCGTAATAAGCCTGATATGCAGTATTTTTATGTTAATGGGCGAACAATTAAGGACAGGCTGGTTGCGCATGCTATTAGACAAGCCTATAAAGATGTGTTGCACCATATCAAGCATCCTGCGTATGTCCTTTATTTTGCTATTGATCACAGACAGGTTGATGTTAATGTACATCCAACTAAGCATGAGGTTAGATTCAGAGACTCTAGGTTGGTTCATGATTTTATTTTTGGTAAATTAAACCGAGCTTTGGCAACTACTAAGCCTAAATTTGATGATCAATATCAAGATGAAATAAATAATGATAAATTGCCGAACCCTTATTGTCAAAAAGACTCTTACGCTTCTAGTATTAATAATAATCAGAGCTCTATTGATATTTATAGTGCATTACTGGCAGTACCGCAAAACACTACAATTAATGAGCCATATGTTGGCTATAATTCTTCTGAGATAAAAGAATATGAAGATAATTTAGATAAAAGAAACCAGAGTATGGTGTATGGTCGTGCTGAAAGTGATTTCCCTCTTGGTTTTGCTATGGCTCAATTAAAAGGAATTTTTATATTGTGTCAAAATAAATTTGGATTAGTTATTGTTGACATGCATGCAGCCCATGAGCGAGTTCTTTATGAGGAGATAAAACATTCTTGGTCAACTAATAAAAGCATCTCGCAAGCTTTATTAATACCTTTGACCTATCCATTAAGTTTTAAGCAAATGGCCTTATTTGAAATGAATTTTGACGTCTTTAAAAAAGTGGGTTTTAATATTCAAGTTATAGGTGAAGATACAATTGTGATTAGAGAGATTCCTATTTATATAAAAAATAAAGATGTTGGTCCACTAATAGAAAATATGATTTCTGATATTGCAATCATGGGTGAGTCTGATCAGGTAGAAATATACTTAAATAAAATTTTATCAACGATGTCTTGTCATAAAGCTATTCGTGCTAATGACAATATGACAATTGAAGAAATGAATCACTTGTTGCGTAAAATGGAGACGACTAATCGCGCTGATCAATGCAATCATGGGCGTCGGACCTGGGTTCAAATGGATTTAGTCGACTTGGATAAATTATTTATGCGTGGCAAATAATACGTATAAACCAGTTTAAATGCTAACCGTCTTTATTCTTCTCTAAACTGTTCTGGTTTTTCAGCTCCTGAGCCAAAAAGAAATTTGTCCATTTCTAGTGTTAAAAATGCTCTAGATTCTTTGTCAAGCATATTTAATCTATATTCATTTATTAAGATTGTTTGGTGGGCTAACCACTGCTGCCATGCTTCTTGGCAGATATTATCAAATATTTTTTTTCCAAAAGTACCTGGTATTGGTGCAAATTTTAATTTCTCACCATCATTTTTTAATTTAGCGCAATAAATTTTTTGAGTCATGGTTTCTTCTTACTTGTAATTTACTTGGCTTTGATTATAAGTAATAAATTTAAAGTAGCAATTATAAATGTAATATTAACTTATTTATGTGAACTTTCTATGAAAAAAATAATTCTGAGCTAGTCTATACTCAAGAGGTCGTATATGGATGTAGGAATGTTTAAAATTGTCACAATAATGACATGTTTTTTAAGCCTAGGCTGGGCTACGAGTGTATGTGCTGAAGTACAACTTTCCGCAATGAACTTTAATTATGATATCTTTACTGTCACTGGATCTAATATAGATAAGCCATTAGAAATTTTCTCGACTAAAGGAAAGACATATATTAAGTTTTCTTCCAGGGTTAATTATAAGAATATCCCGACTCTTTATATTGCTAAGGATGGTTATGGTAATACCCCAAAATATCACTGGAAAAAACCATATATAATTATTGATGGCGTTGTTAATTATATGAAGCTAGTTAACTCATCAAATGGTAAAACATTATTTAATGTCAAGAGAGTCAAACAAGCATACGTTTCTGTTATAGATTCCCCTTATGTTACTAATCAAACAATGGATGGGTTCTTAATGAATCTTGGTATTGGTGTCTCTAAAATTGGCAGTGCATCGTTTGGTAGCTTTTCTATCAATGGCGCTGTTGGCTGGGATTGGGCGTTCCCCGAGTCCGCATCTAGGCATTGGTTGATGGGCTTTGAATTTGGTGGCGCTTATGGTGGATCAAGCAGTAGTACTGGAGTTTCACCAAATACTGCAATTCCTGTTGGTTCTAACAAATATGATCCAAATGTTACGTCATATGATATTGACTTGTTATTTAGAACAAGTTATGTGTTTTTCAGTGGACTTTATCTCACAGGGAAATTTGGTGGTGCTTATCTAGTAGATAATGTAGATTCAACGACAACTCCGGTACAAAATAGTTTTACTAAGGAGGCTTTTGTGCCCGAAATTGCAGGAGAAATTGGTTATCTTACCGC
>JBLIDR010000077.1:0-7131 GCA_047632655.1 Francisellaceae bacterium
ACTTATTAAGCCGCTATAGTTCAGGGGTTTTTTTACTAGTCGCAGGGAACTTCCTTGAGGATAATGCATCATTAGCATACTACGCATTAGCCGTTAAATTTGTTATTGCTCCTGCAATGATTATCGTTGCCGCAGTATCTGACGTTGTAAAACGTGAAGTATTAGTATCTCCTAAAAAAGCTTTAATTAATTATTATAAGATATCAACTTTATCATGTGCTGCAGTTACAGTCTTTATTTTGGCGATCGTATTTTTTTCTGAATATTTATTAAGTATAGCTATGGGTGCTGAATGGTTACCAACGAGTAATTATGCCATCGCACTGACTCCATATTTGTTTTCACTAGTTGTTTTTGGTCCCATAACATTTATATATGTAATTTTAGAAAAACAAAATTATGACTTTTACTGGCAATGCTTTAATGCTGCTTTCGTCTCTTTAGCATTGTTCATTGGATTACAATACTCATTATTAATTGGGGTATGGTGCTTCTCAATAGCTTCAGCAATTTCAGTATTTATTTCCGCCTTAATATGTATGTATTTCGCCTACACGAGATATGAAGTAAAGGTGGTTAGCCATGTTGCTTAATGTCTTAGCTCCATTTAAAAGAACGCACTATATAATCCCTCTTTTTTTAATGTTTAACTTTATTTTTGTAGGAGTCATCGCAAGTTATTTAGAAGTAAGTCAAGTCTATTGGTTAGGTGCAATTATCCCTATGTCATTAATGCTATTACCTATAAAATCGTCAATTCTCAGTGATAACAGGCAGCTGATTTTATTTGCTTGGCTTGCATATTTGGCGATTAATTGGCTGTTCATAACAGGTAATTCGTTAAAAGCTATTGCCTTGAAAGATTATGTAATCCCTTCAATTACTATGCTATTTGCATCAAGAGTAATCCTATCTCAAATACAACTTGCTGCTTTATATAGATTAATCAGGCTTATTGTTTTAATTCAATTACCCTTTGTTATTAGTCAATTTTTTATTACTGCACTGGCCTCTAGTTCCAGAAGTTTTGATTGGGATTTAATTTCAGGTACTTTTGGCTTTAATCCTCAAGGTGGCGGTGGAAATAGTGCTGGTTTGTTACTGTTTTTGTGTTTTTACTGCACGATTGCAATAAAAAAAATCAGATTGAAACAAGCTACACAATTAGATGTTTTAGCAATTTTATTTAGTATAGCCAGCGTATTAATGATGGAAACGAAGATTGTTATTGTGCTAGTGGTATTTATAGTAATTTCAATCCTTGAAAAAAGAGAGCTTTTAAAACCAAAAGTTATTATTAGTTCATTGCTATTTATTTCCGTATTTATTGGAGTATTAATTACTAATTATAATAGTAATTTTTCAACCGGTAGCCGAGAGGGGCGTTCTGTAGCTGAATATATTACAGATATATCAGATAGCTACTCAGCCGAAGATTTAATCGATTATTCATCAGGGGAAGTAAGTCGTCAAGCAGCGATAGATATTTGGCTTTCGAATAATGTTGAAAAAGGAGTCAATGTAAAAACCTTACTTGGCTATGGGCTTACTTCTTCTAAGTTTGCAAACGCAAATAACAGTGAAGCGGTTGTGTTTGCATCGCCAATAAACTTTGCTGCATCTCAATTCACACTATATTTATGGGATGTAGGGATAATTGGCGTTTTAATGTTAGCTGTATTTTTATTATACCTATTAATCAGTCAGCTTAGATTAAAAACAATCGGGTTATATGAAAGCGCTTTTAAGTCAGGAGGATTTTTTTTAATACTCGCATGTATACTTTATCCTTTTTATACCACAGCTATGCACACTAACTCTGTTACTTTTTCCATATTTATACTTCTATTGTTATGTACAGGGTCAAAACATAACGAGGAAAATTCCGGATGAAAAAAAGATTAACCATTATTTGTAACGCTCAATTTGGATATTTAATAGATACTTATTATTATGCTCTTCATTTAAAAGATAAGTATGAAATTAGATATATATGCATTAATGCTAATAAACCACTAATTACAGATGATGATATTGAAATCATTAATATTGAGATTAATAAAAAAGGTATTTTCAAATGGCTTTACTTTATTAAACAAATCAAACCATTGATAAAAGGTCGTGATGATATAGTCTTTGTAAAATACTTTCGCTTTTGCTCATTACTACGTACAGTCGTACCAAAAAGTCGTTTTATATTAGATATTAGGACAGGCTCAATTGATCCTAGATGGTTTAGTCGGTCATTATTTAATATAACTCTAAAACTTGAAAGCTTCTTTGTGCAAAAAATAAATGTTATTTCGGACTCCTTAGGAAAACTGTTAAATCTGAGTAACTACAATGTAGTGGGGCTTGGCTCTCCCGTGTTTTCAAACGACTGTAAAACGTTTGATAATATGCGTTTATTGTATGTTGGTACTTTATCTAATCGGAAAATAATAGATACCTTAGTTGGATTGAAAAAGCACTTAGATATCTATCCGGAACACCTCATTGAAAGTTACGACATTGTTGGCGACGGTTATACTAACGAAGTTACCGATTTAAAAAAATTAGTCGTCTCCTTAGGCTTGTCAGGCTGTGTTACCGTCCATGGAAGGATACCTCATAGTGAACTTGCACCATTTTTTGAGCGTTGTAATATTGGAGTTTCCTATGTACCTAAAACTGGCTATTACGATGTGCAACCGGTTACCAAAGCACTAGAGTATATTGCGAATGGCATGTTTGTTATAGGTACTTCAACAACCGAGCAAAAAAACACTCTAAATGAATATAATGGCGAACTGTGTGAAGATACTCCTCAATCATTTTGTGATGCGTTAGCACGCGTCACTACCAAGCGCCATCAGTTAAATTCAGACCTAATTAGAAAAAATACAATTACACGTACTTGGAATGAAATTTCTTCTGATTTAAAACAAATACTAGAAAGTGAAGGATCCTAATGCCTAATGCTATGATTTTTTATAGTATAGCCCGTTGGTTATATTTGAAAAAAATACCTTTAATACCAAAATTATTTCAATTATTAATTTTTGTGCTTTATAGCTGCAGATTACCTTATAAAGCTAACATTGGTAAAGGCAGCTTTTTTGTCGTTAAAGGTTTAGGGGTATCTCTCCATGATAATACGGTCATTGGTGAGAACTGCAGTATTGGTATAAGTTGTAAAACAGTAGGTAAGAGCCCGTTTAAAAAAGTCCCCTCAATTGGTAATAACGTATTTCTAGGACCTGGTTGTGTAATTGTTGGACCTGTTATTATAGAAGATGATGTGATTGTTGCCCCAAACTCTGTTGTGACCAAAAGCGTTCCTAAAGGCTCCATTGTTGGTGGTATACCAGCTAAAATATTAGGTTCAGTTTATGAACTGAACTACGATATCAGTAAAAATATCGCGAATGATGAGAGAACGGCCGATTATATGTTACCAAGGTAATCTTCCTTTTTATTTTACTAATAAATATCCATTAATAAATTATATACGTGTGCACTTCGTATAAAACTCCCTTATAAGATAAAAATGTACTTATGATGGCTAAGTTGCTCCATAAAGTAATAGGTATGAAATATAACAACCCTAAATAAGCTTTTGATCTTATTCAAACAGTCTTGTTTTAACTAATGATAAGTATATAAATGATGATAGATAATAAAATTAATGTATTAATTACAGGGCCTTACACCCTCGAGGTAAAGGGAGGGCAAGTTAGCCACATAAAAAATATCATAAGTACTTTTAGTAATCATGCACAGTTTCAAGTAAAACATTTTGTATCCTCCAGTGCTTTAGAAAATAAGGAGTCATCATTAAAAAAGCTCCTACTTATGCTCGTTCGTAGTATCAAATTCCCATTTTTTTTATTTGGGATTAATCTAATCCACCTAAATAGTACGTTCGATAATAAAGCTCTTTTGAGAGATATAATATTAATATTTTGGTCTTTTATTTTTGGTAAACGTTTAATTGTTCAATATCACGGAGGTAACTTCGAAACTACTATTTTTAACCAAAATAAGCTATTAAAATATATTTGGGTTTCACTAATACAACATGCCGAACATGTACTTGTATTGACAGAGCCTCAACTTGTCACAATGCAAAACCATAAAGTTTCTCAAGCTAAAAAAATAGTAAACTACGTTAGCTGTACTGAAACAGAAATAGTTACCCCCCCAATATTTACATTCATTTTCTTAGGTCGAATAATCAAAGAAAAAGGTATATTTGAGATTTTGGCTGCTTGCAAACAACTACAAAGTAAAAATGATTTTCGCATGCTTTTTTATGGTGATGGCCCTGACAGACTTGCGTTAACAGCTAAGATCGAAGAGTTAGATCTATCTGACAAGGTTATTTGGAAAGGGATGGTTGATGGAAAAAACAAAGTTCTGGCATTTACTAATGCAAGTGCCTTCATTCTCCCATCGTATTCTGAAGGCTTACCTTATTCAGTTCTTGAAGCTATGTCATATGGCTTAGCTGTTATTTCAACAGATGTAGGTTCGCTGACACAATTAGTTAAACATGATAATACTGGGTTGATTGTTAAGGTAAAAGATGAACATTCTCTAGGTAAAAGTATGGCAGTATTATTGGAAGATAAATCAAAGCTTGACGAGTATTCTAATGCTGCTAGAGAACTTATTAAAGCTCATTACTCAAACGATAAAATGAAAACTGTTTTTAGTGAATTTTGGTCTACGAAATCAGATGAGTAATAGGAATGGAAAGTCGATGAAGATTAAAGAGTTAAATGACGACATATTAAAAAATGTTCAAGCGTCCGAATACGCAGGTCAAGATCCCTTTGATAGTCTAAATAGTCGTTTTTTCACTGCATTCCCTAAATTGAAAAAAGGTTTGTTTGGTTTAGCTTGGATTCAACTAAATAAGCGTAGCATCGTTAATGTGCGATCTATTTTAGGTGTACCTGCGATGCGTAACCCTAAAGGTATTGGTTTGTTCATCTTGGGTTTATTGGAAGATTATCAACGTACTCAAGACAGCCATTATCTAGCCGAAGCTACCAAGTTAGCCGATTGGTTATTAACGCAACAAAGTGATCTGGCCATTTGGCAACACGCTTGTTGGGGCTATCATTTTGATTGGAACGCTCGCGCTTTTTATGTGCCAGAAGGCAAACCTAATGTTATTACCACAATCTATGTGGCGCAGGCGCTTTATGGCTTAAGTGAAATTACGGGTGAACTAAAGTACCGCGAGCCTGCGTTAGATGCAGCACACTTTATTGTAAAAACCTTATATTGTGAGCATGACGGACGTGAGTTTTTTGCTTATATCCCGGGCGAAACCGCCTTTGTCCATAATGCCAGCTTATGGGGCGCAGCGTGGGTAGGTTTTGTAGCTAATGTTACCGATAATACCGAATATAAAAACCTTGCGCTGAAAGTGGCTAGGCAGTCAGTGAAAGAGCAGGGCGAAGATGGTTCGTGGGTCTATGGCTCTCGCCATCATCATCAGTTTATCGACGGTTTTCATACTGGCTATAATTTAGAAGCTTTGCATGTGCTACGTAAGGCGTTAGCTACCGATGAATTTGATAGCAGCATTGAGCAAGGTTTAGCGTATTACAAAGAACACTTGTTTGAGCAAGACGGTACTGCAAAATATTACCATAACAATCGTTATCCGTTAGATATGCATTGTGTCTCGCAAGCTATTTTTACCTTGTTAAAGGTAGGCGGCACAGCACAAGACGTACAGTTAGCCGAAAAGATAATAAAAAAATCGATTGATGTTTTATTTATGCCAAAGAAAGAGCGCTTTGTTTATCAAAAGCATAAAAACTTTACTAATAAAATAAATTACATTCGTTGGACCCAAGCATGGGTTTATTACTCGTTTGCCTATTTTAATCATTTTAGTGATCAACAAGTCGCAAAAGATAAAAACATGGCTGAGCTAAATATAGCACAGCAAGAAACACCACTGCACCAACAAACAATGGAGTTAGAAATCTAAATGTCTCGTATAGAATTTTTAGGCGCACCAATGGACTCATTATCAATGAGTGATAGTGTTGCTCATATTGAAGATAAGCTAATAAAAGGTGACTTTTTACAACACGTCGTTGTTAATGTTGCCAAGTTGGTACATATGCAAACAGATAAGCTGCTGTCCGACTCGGTTAAAGCCTGCGATATGATCAATATTGATGGTATGGGCGTGGTGTTAGGTGCACGTTTTTGTGGTCATAAAGTGATAGAGCGCGTTGCCGGTGTCGATTTGTTTCATGAGTTATTGGCGATGAGCGCCAAGCGTGATTTTCCGGTGTTTTTATTAGGAGCAACAGAAGAGGTCGTCGCTAAAACGGCGGATAAAGTTCAGGCATTATATCCACAATTAAACTTAGCGGGCTTTCATCATGGTTACTTCTTTGAAAAGAAAGAGGGGGAGGATGAAGAAGCTATTGTAAAAATGATCAAAGACTCGGGTGCTAAGTTACTTTTTGTAGCTATTACCTCGCCAAAAAAAGAAAATTTTATTAACAAGTGGCAAGACAAACTAGGTGTTGATTTTGTTATGGGTGTGGGCGGTACTTTTGATGTGGTTGCCGATAAGGTAAAACGCGCCCCCGTATGGATGCAGAATTACGGTTTAGAGTGGTTGTACCGCATAATTCAAGAGCCGGGCAGAATGTGGAAACGTTATTTAATCACCAACAGTAAATTTGCTAGTTTACTCGTTAAAGAGCGATTTTTTACCAGAAAAAATAAGTGTTAATCTATTTTCAAATTAACACTTTAGCTTCTAGTGAGCAGTGACATGCTTAGCTAAAAAACTCAATTAAACTTTATGCAGGAAAATAAATGAAAATTGGTATTATTGTAGGAACAAGGCCCGAAATAATTAAAATGGCCCCTGTGATCCGTGAATGTGAGAAGCGAGGCATCCCGTATTTTATTATTCACTCTAATCAACATTATTCCGTAGAAATGGATAGTATCTTTTTTGATGAATTACACTTACCCGCTCCACATTATAACTTAGGCGTCGGATCTGGTTTACACAGTAACCAAACGGGTAATATTTTAATTAAAATGGAACCGATCCTGGTAGCTGAAAAACCCGATGTGGTTTTAGAACAGGGTGATACCAAT
>JBLIDR010000078.1:0-7104 GCA_047632655.1 Francisellaceae bacterium
CTTATAATCAACCTTCAGGTTTCTGAAGTTGTGAAATTGTGCGGTTTGATGTATTTTTCTGGTTATTTAGTTAAGTATGGTGATTATGCTAGAAATTCAGTTTGGGGTGTTATAAAACCAGTTTCGCTGCTGGGTATTTTGGCCGTGCTATTATTATTAGAGCCTGATTTTGGCGCAACAGTTGTGTTGTTTACGGTTATTTTCGGAATAATGTTTCTCGGCGGTGTAAGGTTGCGTTGGTTTGTTAGCCTGATTGTAGCCGTCTCTGTTGCAGCTACTTTTTTGATTTTACATTCACCATACAGGATGGCAAGATTTACTGGATTTTTAGATCCTTGGGTTAATCAATATGGTTCGGGTTACCAGTTAACTCAATCATTAATTGCCTTTGGAAGAGGGCATTGGTTTGGTCTTGGCTTTGGTGAGAGTGTACAGAAACTTTTCTATCTACCAGAGGCCCATACTGATTTTATCATAGCGATTATATCAGAAGAACTTGGATTGATTGGAGTAGTGATTTTACTTATGCTCTACGGAGTACTGGTTTGGAGGGGGTTGTCAATTGCTAATCAGGCGCAAAAACTTGAAAGATTATTTGAGGCATATATATCTTATGGTATTGTGTTTTGGATTTCATTTCAGGTGCTGGTTAATGTTGGTGTTAATATTGGGATGCTGCCTACAAAGGGCTTAACTCTTCCATTGATAAGTTACGGTGGCAGTAGTTTGTTGATGATGTGCTTTGCTTTGGGGATTTTGCTAAGAATAGATTTTGAGAATAAATTACATTTGGATGCAATTAAACCTAAATTTATTAGAAAAACTCTTTAGTGATACTGATATAATGTTATTATTATGCAAAATAATAAAATTTTGTGTTGATATGTTTTTCTGAGGTATTAACATACATTATTTGGTTAGTTAAGTGATAAGAATAATAAGGACTAATTTTGAGTAAATATATTACAGATGATGCTCGTATAAAAGGTCAGCGTGCTTTAATTCCAGCTATGGTTTTTTTAGAAGAGCTGCCTATAACGAGAAAAGTTGAAAAAGTGGTTGTAGACGCTAGGAATAATATATCTAAAGCATTGCAAGGCGCTGATGACAGGATAGTTGTTATAGTGGGACCCTGTTCCATACATGATTCATCAGCGGCATTGGAATATGCAAATCTATTAGCTAATGAAGCGAAAAGATTAGAAGACGATCTTATTATTATAATGCGTGTTTATTTTGAAAAACCGCGAACCACAGTAGGTTGGAAGGGCTTAATCAATGATCCTGACTTAAATGGTACTTTTAATATCAATAAAGGGCTAAAACAAGCGAGGGAATTGTTGCTGAAAATTAACGAAATTGGCTTAGCTTGTGGTACTGAATATCTTGATGTGATTAGCCCTCAATATAACGCTGATTTAATTTCATGGGGAGCAATTGGGGCTCGTACGACAGAAAGTCAAATTCATAGAGAGTTAGCTTCAGGCCTTTCTTGTCCTGTTGGGTTTAAAAATGGTACCAATGGTGATATACAAATTGCTGTAGATGCTATTCGTTCAGCGCAATCATCGCATCATTTTTTGTCAATGACAAAGCAAGGTATTACTGCCATTTTTGAGACGTCAGGAAATACTGATACTCATATGATATTGCGTGGTGGTAAATCAGGTACAAATTATGATTCTGAGTCAGTCGAAAAAGTAATTTCTTCTTTGTCTAGATTTGACATTCCGAATAAGATTATGATTGATTGTAGTCATGGAAATAGTTTAAAGGATTATAGACGCCAACCATTAGTTTGTGAGTCAATTTCAGAACAAATTATGTCTGGATCAGATAATATTTTTGGTCTAATGATTGAAAGTCATCTTAAAGAAGGCAGTCAGTCGATATCAGATAAACCGTTAGAGTATGGCAAAAGTATAACTGACGCATGCGTTTCTTGGGAGTCAACGGTTGATATGTTAAATATGCTTTCAGCTGCGGTAAAACATAGAAGAGATCGATAGGGTTAAGTCGTTTTTCCTATCTGTACGCGGTAATGCGTGACCCTTTTTTCAGATTCGATAAATTTCCTTTGCTCCCATCCCTTTTAGTCTGCTGTTTTTTAATTTTTAGGCAGTGTGATTTTTTTTTGCTGGGTGCACGATGTTTACTTCTCACTGCTCGCTATGCGCAGCTCAGAAATAATCCTCAACGTAATCTTTGATTGATAGGGTTTAGCAAAATGGCTTATGAAAAAGGTGGGAGACAAAGGCGTATTTTATTTAATATCTTCTCTAACTCTATAAAAATTTTTTAATCTAACTTGACTTATTTTACCTTCATTAGCTGCTTCTATAACAGCGCACTTTTGCTCTTGCTCAGTATGTCGACAATTTCTAAACTTACATGATATTGCGTAACGACTTATTTCTGTAAAACCAGATAGTAGCTCTTGTTCTGATATGTCCCATAAGTCAAATTCACGAATCCCAGGCGAGTCTATAATTGATGTGTTTTTTTCAATTTCATAAAGCCGTGATGTGGTAGTGGTATGTTTACCACGCTTGTTTGTTTCTGAAATATCACCAGTTATTGCCGTTTCTTGACCAATTATTTGATTGAGCAAGGCTGATTTACCAACTCCTGATTGGCCAATAAAGATAGAGCATTTATCCTGTAGAGATTGCTTTAGTTCTCTGCTGAATATTGTTTGTATTGCTGAAAGTTGAATGACTTCATATCCAATGTTTTCATATATTTTCAGTAATGGCTCAAAAGAAAATTTATTTTCTGTGCTAAGGAGATCTGTTTTGTTAAAAACAATTATTGGTTTAACTTTCATTAATTCAGCAGCAACAATATAACGGTCTATGTAGTGCTCAATTGGTTCAGGTTCTACGGCGATAACAATATAGATTTGGTTGATGTTGGCTGCGATTGCTTTAATCTTATGAGAGAATTTATTGGGCCTGCTGAGTAAGTTTTTTCTATTGATTACAGTGCTTACGATGCCTTTTTTTGAATTTTTTTGAAGTGAGTAAGAAACATAATCTCCGGTAACTATTTCGCTTATGTTGCTTCTAAAGTTACATTTTATTAATTTATCTTCTGATGTTTTTACAGTTAATAAATATCCGTTGTGGGAGATCACTTGACCTTCAAGCAGTTGTTCTCTGCCTTTCTTTTCAGTTGATTGATTGTCTAGTATTCGGTTCTTTTGTTGATGTGTTAGAAAGCGTTTACTCATTACAGTTATTTTCCATCCAAGATTCTAAGATTACACACGCAGCTAGAGAGTCAACTTTAAGGTGGTTAACTGATTTATTTGTGGTTTTTTCGAGTTGCCATCTTGCTTCTCTAGTTGAGTAAGCTTCATTCATGTAATGGACTTTAGCAGAATATCTCTCATTAACTGCTGTACCAAAAACTTCAACGTCTTTCGTTATTTTAGTATATTCACCGTTGGTATCAATAGGTAGGCCTATGATGATATAGTTTGGGTTCCAAGTTTTAATTACTTTATCAAGTGCTGTCCAATCAGGTAAGCCAAATTTAGCAGATATAGCTTGTAAGGGGCTGGCGGTTTTTGTGATTGTTTGGCCTGAGGCTAATCCTATTCTGCGCTTGCCATAATCAATACAGATTAATTGTTTAAGCATGGCCAGTAAAACCACTTAATTTTGCTGGGTTGGTAATGCCAATTGATTTCATGGTTGCATTCCATTTTTGGGAGGGAGGACAGTCAAACATTATTTCAGGTGTGTAATTAACTTTAATCCATGCATTGTCAAAAATTTCAGATTCAAGTTGTCCTTGTCCCCATCCAGCATACCCCAGAGCAATAATAGGATTTTCTGGCCCGGTGCCTTGGATGATTGCCTCGATAATATCTTTTGATGTGGTAATTATTACATTATTTGACATTGTTATTGATGTGTCCCATTCTTGTTCTGTTGGTTGATGCAGAATGAACCCATGCTCTTGATGAACAGGGCCCCCTAGATACAAATCAACTTTATCTTGAGACTTAGAGGAGATAATATCTAGTTGAGTTAACAGATCATCTATCTCATTACTTATTTGCCTGTTAATAATAATTCCCATTGCCCCACTTTCATCATGCTGGCAGATGTAGATCACCGCGCGTTCAAAAAAAGAGTTATTTAGGCTCGGCATGGCGACTAAAAAATTGCTTTGTAGCGATTCAAACATGTTATACTCTAGATATATGGTTGCATATTAAATTCTAACTATTCATATATGGAGTGTTTGTGCTAATAAGTCAAGTTTCTGTTGGTATAATTAAAAATTTAGAAGGTTATATTTGCCTAACAAGAAGAAATTCTAATCAGCATTTATCTGGATATTGGGAGTTTCCAGGCGGTAAAGTCGAAAATGGTGAAACGTCATGGGCCGCTCTTAAGCGTGAATTGAAAGAAGAAGTGGGTGTAATTGTTGGTCAGGCTAAGCTAATAGATATTGTTGATTTTGATTACAAACCTAAAAAGGTTAAGTTATATTTTTATATCGTTGAAAAATATCAAGGAGAGATTGTTGCCCAGGAGCAACAGGAAATCGTATTTGTAGGATTAAAAAATCTAGGACTATACAAGTTACCAGAAGCAAATTATCGGATAATTGATAAGCTTCTATAGGATCTGCTAGGATATGTTTAAGTCTGATGGCAGAATTAAAGTGAAACCTGACATAAATCTCTTCTATATAATATCGACACTTTGGTATGAGTTATCTATAATGCATCCAGTTTAAAATAATAATAGGTATGTTTTATAGTGTTTGGCATAGAAGAAATTCAAGCAGCGGCTTTATCTGAAATTGATCTGTCTTTAAAAAAGCAAAATATTGAGTTACTTAAGGTTAAATACTTAGGTAAGAAAGGCCTTTTAACTGATATATTGAGATCAGTATCAACCTTGTCCAAGGAAGATAAACCAAAAGTAGGACAGGCAGTTAATATAGCTAAAAGATTAATTCAGGAAACAATGCAGTCTAGATTAGTTGTCCTTGAAGATCAGGAGCTTAATGAAAAATTATTCGAAGAAAAGATTGATATTACCTTACCAGGTACAAGTATTCCTAAAGGGCGCTTACATCCAGTTAGTAAAACTTTGCAAAGAATCGAAAGCTTTTTTTCTCAATCTGGTTTTTCAGTGGCAACGGGTCCAGAAATTGAAGATGATTACCATAATTTTGAAGCTTTAAATATTCCTTCACATCACCCTGCTCGAGCAATGCATGATACTTTTTATTTTGATCCTAAGACAGTTTTAAGAACTCATACATCAGGGGTTCAGATCCGTACTATGGAGTCAAGTCAGCCGCCAATTAAAATAATAGCGCCTGGTCGGGTATATCGCTGTGATTCTGATATAACCCATACGCCTATGTTTCACCAAGTTGAGGGATTATGGATTGACGAGTCCGCCTCATTTACAGATTTAAAAGGAATTTTACATGCATTTTTAAATGCTTTTTTTGAAAAAGATTTGAAGTTACGTTTTAGACCTTCATACTTCCCATTTACAGAGCCTTCAGCTGAAGCTGATATTGAATGTGTTATGTGTGAAGGTAACGGCTGTAGAGTGTGTAAGAATACTGGGTGGTTAGAGGTTTTAGGCTGTGGTATGGTTCATCCTAATGTACTTAAATCTTGCGGTATTGATGCTACGAAATATCAAGGTTTCGCATTAGGTATGGGGATTGAGCGTTTAAGCATGCTGCGCTATGGTGTGAACGATTTACGTATATTTTTTGAAAATGACCTTCGTTTTTTAAAACAATTTTAACCACAGGAATATAACATGAAAATTAGTGAAAGTTGGTTAAGAGAATTTTCTAACCCAGATGTATCAACTCAATTATTATGTGATCAATTGACCTTAGCTGGTCTTGAAGTTGATGGTGTTGAAAGTGTATGTGGAGAATTCTCAAATGTGGTTGTAGGCGAAATATTAGAAATTCTACCTCACCCTAATGCGGATAAATTAAGACTATGTAAGGTCGATGTTAAATCAGAAATTATTGATATTGTTTGTGGTGCGCCAAATATCTATGTTGGAATGAAAGCACCAGTTGCAATGATTGGCGCGCTGTTACCTGGTGGTTTTGAAATTAAGAAAAGCAAATTAAGAGGTGTGCCGTCAAATGGGATGATGTGTTCTGAAAAAGAGCTTGGTATTTCTGATGGGCAAGGTGGTTTGTTTGATTTGCCTAAAGAATTAATGGTTGGTGATGATATTAAATCGGCTTTGAGTCTAGATGATGTGTCCATTGATATAGATTTAACGCCAAACAGAGCTGATTGTCTTAGTGTTATCGGTGTTGCTAGAGAAGTATCTACCTTGAACCGTATTGATATTAAAATGCCGTTAATTGAATCAGTTCCAGCAGTAAATGATGATATGGTAGAGATTGATGTTCAAGATCGTTTAGGTTGTCCAAAATACTGTGCGCGCATTATCCGTGACATTAACCCTAAGGCAGAAACTCCGTTATGGCTTAAAGAAAAAATAAGACGTTCTGGTTTAAGAAGTATTTCCCCTGTAGTGGATGTCACAAACTATATTTTACTTAAATATGGTCAGCCATTACATGCCTTTGATTTAAATAAAATAGATGAAAAGATAATCGTTAGACGTGCCGTTAAAGACGAACAGTTAACTTTGTTGGATGAGACTAAAATAAAACTAAATGAAAATACATTGATTATTGCCGATATACACAAACCACTGGCTATGGCCGGAATTATGGGTGGATTGGATTCATCAATTAATGATGAAACGAAAGATATTTTAGTTGAGAGCGCATTTTTTGATCCTATTCAGATTGCCGGTAAGGCGCGTCAATATGGTTTACACACGGATTCATCGCATCGTTATGAAAGAGGAGTGGATCCTGAGTTATGTGAAAGGGTTATTGAGGAAGCAACTAAAATTTTACTTGAAATTGTTGGCGGTAATCCTGGCCCAGTTGCACGGCAAGTAGAATTAAAGAATATACCTATAAAAACCAAAATATCATTAAGATCTAAGAGAGTTAAATCTATACTGGGTTTTGAATTAAATGATGATTTTATCAAAGATACGTTGGTTAACCTTG
>JBLIDR010000079.1:0-7078 GCA_047632655.1 Francisellaceae bacterium
GTTTACTATGGATCCATCAAGCTGCCGTAAGGGGCCTGATATCGTGGAAAATAACTCCTAAGGGCGTTGTCCGAAAAATGGGGACCACTTCTTTCGCACCAAAGACGTGATTTTTAGGTACATATAAATAATCAGCTGCAAAGGATGAAATAAGCACAACGATTTACTTGGTTAAAATAAAACATAAGGAATAACGCATATCTGCTTGACCGGAGAGGGCTAATGAGTGACCCTGGCATGCTGGTAATTAATGCTTATGTTATGCTGACCGATTACACTTGAGATTAATGTTTTTTAACTCTAAAACACTTAGATTAAAAATCAAAAAAAAGGATTTTTATAGTTTAAACAGGTTATATCATAGGCAAACATTTCATCAACCCAACCTTATATTTCAGCATTATTAAAATAAGCTTTAACTTGCTTTAACAACTCAGTAGATTTAGCTGTAGTATTAAACCTTGGTACTTTTTTAACTTTCAAATCGAGGTCACACTATTTAAATAGGTAATCTTTAAATTTAGGCTCTTCTGCGCTTGGGTCAAAAATAAAGTCGGCATAACTCTTCCCGTTCGTATCTAAAACATACCTTTCCAACCTATGCATACTACTAAACCAAGCAATGTTTTCAGTCATGAATGACTTAAAATCCATCAAGTTTTTAGAGTCATACCTTTTGATATTAGCTTCCCACTTCTTAACACCGTAAACATCCATCTTACTGTATGCATATAATGATACTAAAAGTTTATAGGGGTTCCTACAGGGACAATTATTTTATATTCACTAAAGCCCCAGTCATACTTTTCAAATAAACGTTCAATCGTTATCATACTTGAATGGTGATAAAAGTCACCGTTGGAAGAAGATTTAACTTCACAATACGGATCTAATAATCTACGGAAAGACACTGCCGGTTTTTGGTTTAGAAATCCAAATAAATTTATGGCTATGTGATATTGTCATGTATATCTTCTGTAATTTGAATAATGATTTGTTCATACATAGTAGCTAACCCTTTAATTAACTACATAATTAAAAATTAGAGCAAAAAAAGCAAATTAAACTTAGGGATGTCTCGTCATTGGGTCTTCGTGTTATAGGGAGATATCTAACTCACGTATATCTCGATTACGTAAATCAATGATTTTGGCACTAAATTTGTCAATCAAAGAAATATCTCCTAACGATTTTTTACATAAGTCAACCTCATCAAAATATCTGTCCCTATGCTTTACACTCAACTGATTAGCTATTCTATTAAACCATCCCATCGACTTTTCAACTTGATAAAGTTCAGTATGTAAAGCCAAATGGCACCATAAACTAAAGTCGCCAGCATACTCATAATTAGAAAATACATTATCTATTTCAAGTTTTTTCCAATGCTTATACTTCCAAAATGTACCTTCTTGCTGGACTGTTCGATAATTTCTAGCATCACAAAGTCCATTTTTTACAATTGATGATGAAAAGTATATGTCAAATACAATACTCTCTTTATTCTCTTTTATTACCGATGGGAATCCAGTAATCCAGCCAACCTTTGAGTTGATTTGACTAATTTCACAGATAGTCTGCAAGGCATCATCTGCTAATTGATCATCAGAGTTAATCCAAGTCATCCATGAATCATCACTCATGGTAAAACTAGCCAGTCCTTTAGTGATGGCATCATACATGCCATCATCCCTTTCTGAGGTATAGGTAAATTTGTAATTTCCCCTGCGAGCCAAGTTTGTTTTTTTTGCCCACTCGGCAAGGATGTCGATAGTTGCATCTGTTGACATACCATCTTGGACATGATGATGAACCAATATGCCTTCTAGGTCCTGGTTGAATACACTTAACAATGTTTCATGCAAAGTATCTGAAGAATTATATGTTGGAGTAGCTATGAATATTTCTGTCAGAGTATTTTTGCATTTTTTTTGTTCATCCTTTATCTGATCATAGACAATCTTTATCTTTTCGAGGAATGCATCTAATGATAGGCCTGTTTTTAAGTTTGGCTGCGACTTAAGGTATTCATGAGCACGTAAAACCATATTATCTGTAATCTTCTCCTCATATGAATCAACCAATAAAGGGTAATCCGCACCGCAGCATTCAATAATCGCTGGATGTTTTTTTGCCACAAAGGGGGTGTTGCTGACTATACATTCACAAAGTGCATTGTTTGCAGAGGTCTCATGCACTCCCAAAAATACGAGTGAAGCAGTAATTAATTTATCGTATTCTAGATCATCTAGGAAATCTATAGTATCAACCGATGTAAGCAAACTCGTACAGTTCGGAGAGTAATTGGCATATGTTTTTTTTAGGTAGCCATTGGCGTACTTATTTAGAAGAATAATTTTTCGTAGGTCTGTTTTATAATCGAAAAATGCATCATAGTTTCTTAACCAGGCCCCAATAAGAACCATCTGTTTTTTTTTCAAAAAAACATCGTACGAAAAATCTAAAGTCAATGCTCCTACTGGGTGTTTGGCAGAAACAACATTCAATTTTGGGTATAACGCCCTTAACTGTGTTGCCATGTGCTCTGATAGGCAAATAATTGCTTTACATCTTTCTAATGCTTTACGCCAAGTCTCATCGAAATATAACGAGGATAAATTATTTTGCCCATCCATCGCCCAGTTAGGTGTTAATAATGGTACGTGCATAACACCAAACCAATTTGTATTGCACAGCCTATCTTTTATATCACTATATTTAGGGTCCAAGAACATTTTTTCGACCCACCAAACAAAAACCAAATCACTATCTTGGGTAACCTTATCTTTTAATGCATGAAGAATTGAATTATTAGAGAAACGATGGCTACCATAACTTTCATCTACGCCAACAATATCAAATTTCATAATCGAACCCCTTATAACCTTTCGCCCTAATAGTCTCAGCCATCAATGTTGCAGAGAGTGATTGCTGCCCTCTTGCGAGATCGTAGAATTTACGACGAATCAAAAATGCCAACTGCTGCATCTGTATGGCATTTCCCGTCCACTGCTCGCTATTCTGCCCTGGTCTATCCGTCAACAATCGAGCTGTGGATAGTCTTTTAATATCTTCGAAAAATGAGCTTGTCAGATTGAGTTGGGCCGTTTGAAGTTCTTGTAATCGATCTACATACTGTTCTAGATCTAGCTCTGACAATAGATTAAGGAACACTTCTTTTGATTCAAAAGCACTAACCATTTCTGCCTCATTTTCAAACACTAGCGATACACCAATTTCACGACAGGACTTAACGGTTGGAATACCTATAGGCCCAAGACATAAGATCACGCCGCCTACCTCTAAGTAGTCCACATATTTATTCGAAAAACTGTGTTTTAGATATACCTCGGCGTCTTGATTGTATGCAATCAAAAGTAGATCCGATTCTTCAAGTTTAAGTTTAAAACTAGCCTCATCTAAATTCGATTTGAAAATATCGATATTACAACTTGCATTACTAATGACACTCAAATCATGCACGTTAGATATATGGCTATTAGTCCAAATTGACAACTTTATCCACGAGCAGTTAGATATCAATCTGCAAAAGAAAAAGAGCGCGCTATCATTCATCTTCGAATCGACACTTCCAAAATATGAAATATGTATAGGCCGTTCTTGCAATTCCCGTAGATCGAACTTAAGTTCGGGTACCGTCTTGATGAAATTAGCCAAAACACTTGCTTTGCAATCATAAGTGTCATGTAACCAAGTCAAACTAGAAGCGTGTATTGTATATACACTATCAGCACGCAGGGTCAAAAACCTGTACATCTCTTTGATATAGGCTACTCGTGATGGAGACATACCTGAGAAAGAAGGTTTGTCCATATAGTGCACAATTAGAGGGACATTCGATTGCACTGCTGCAATCTTACAAGCCAGCTCAAGAACACCAATATGTGGTGACAGTCGCACATAAAAAGCACTTACATCTAGTTTTCTTATATAGTTTTGAACCGCATCATGCTTAACCTTTGTTTCAAATACATTCTGAAGTTTACCATCATCAGTCACTGTAAAAACGTTGCAAAACAATCCATCTATACATTGTACTGGAAATACTGTAACTTCTGGATCAATAGAAAATATTTTTTGTGTTAACTGCCCAACTGCACTATAGTCGCCGAATTTCCGCCAATCTAGTGAAACGACATTTATGATTTTATCCATTTCATTTCCCGTTTTACACTTTTATCAACAAGACTACGGTCCGAAATAACACTAAGTCCTACCCCACGACTTGCCAACCAATCTCGTAGGCTCTTTGTTGAGCCTGCCACAGTTTCAATTTCTAAATTTGTGATCTCTGTCTTCATCTCAATATTTTTTTCATCGTAGAAATGATCATTTAAAAATTCCTCACTAGTATTCTTGTTAATTGTGCCAATATCCCAACCCACTAAGTAAATATGAGAAACTCCAGTATGAAGCGCCAAAGGAATAGCCATTTCATACATCAATCCAGGTCCCCATGGCACCTTCCCATCAGGAAACTTAAAAAAGTTAGTCCATTTCTCCCTACCGGCGGTTGTCATAGGTAACGTATTAGCATCAGGAGTGCCGTTATCCGTGACCCTGAATATAGCATTGCCGGGAGCCCCTTTATCGCGAAGTAACTGAGGCTGCGATGAATTCCAAGTAGTCCAAAATACAGGACAATGAACTTTAGCCCAGTCATAATTGCTATAGTTACAAAAATTCATCATCATCGCATCGCACTCACACCCAACAACTTCTGCTGCTTGTTTAATACAGATAACCAGTGATTGATTAAGTTGATTTTTTAACCCTTTCATATCTACTTGGCTTAATGACGGACCTGCAGCAAAAATAAAAGCCTCTCGCCCAACAAAGAGTCCTTTCGATAGTTTGAATCTTAGCTCGTTTGATAGAACCGAACTCCATAAATTACGAAAGTATGACTTGCGCCATAATTCCCGTTTATTCGTTTTAATAGGGCTTTGAGTAACCATATCAACCTCGTTCATATTCATATTCATATTCATATTCATATTCATATTCATATTCAAAAATATGTTGTCGCATTTATGAATCATACTTTCTTTATACTCACGTATTTTGCACTTTAGTCGATAATAAAAAATATTATCGGTTAATTGCCCATTATTGATTATGTCATCTGGGGTTTCGTATGTAACATAGCAATCACTTGGTATATCGAGAATATCTGCATATTCCTTATTAATGATTAATGGTATTTCTAAACTTATGGCTTGAAGAACAATTCCTGAAAGGCGGTCTGAAAAAGGATAATCAAGAAGAATGTAGTCAGTATCTGATCGTAGTTGCTTCACCAAAAAATCTGTTGTTGCATTAAAAAAGTACTTTACTCCTTCTTCCTGTTTATATGCATGCAGGCTAAAATGTGTGATTTGAAAGTGTTTAGATAGAAATTGTATGGTTTCTTTTTTTATTTTTTTTATTCCACCAACAACGCTCAGTCTTAGTTTTTTTGTTTTGATAGTCTCTGTATTTATACCCACTGAATATGGCATTATGAGACGCGTGCAGTCCTTATTGGGAAATGGTGATATAAATTTCACATCTAAATTTTTGAATTTATTTGCATTTACATTAGACCCCATATGAAGCTGAAGACATACTTTTTTAAAATTATTAGACTTTGAAACATGTTTAACAAAAAAGTCAATGCTCTCTTTATCTGTTCCGTCCCAATTCGCATCTATTGAGTTTATAAACACAAGATCTGCCTTAATACTATCTAAGGCCGACTCACTATTAATTTTATCAATATTAACTACATCTACTGGTACGAATTCCTTTTTAAAGAAACTGAGCCAGGTGTCATTTGGATTCTTTGCATAAATTGTTACTTCAAGATTAGGCATTCTTTTTTTAAGATGAAAAAAATAACCAAGAACCTCATAATGGTTCAATCGTGTTTCAATAATTATAATTTTCATGGTGAACTTATATTCCAAGCATGTAAGTTGACAAAGGCTATAACTGGTAGAAAATATTTGTAATTGGCAGGAACTTATTTAAGGGGTTTAGCTTTATCAAAATCACTTTAGCTTCTTCACCTCTAAAAAGGTCAATACTTTTTTTATATCACCTGGTACATCAACCGCTATACTTGAAGATTCCACCTCAATCATTTTAACTGGGATATCATTTTCCAAAAAACGTAAAATTTCAATATCCTCAACAACCTCAACTGCTGTTTTCTTCTTATGAGACGCGAAAAATTCTAGATGCTCTTTTGAAAAAGCGTATATACAAACCTGCTTATAACCAAATTTAAATTGATCTGTTTTAGTTATAGGTATTGGCGAGCGACTCATATAAAGTAAACTTCCACTTTTACTTACAACAACCTTTGGCACGGTGAATGACCTGAACTCTTGCTCGTCTTTCAAACGGCACATAGCGTTAATAATCGTATTAGGTGCTTTTTCGTATTCGTAAATGACTGTTTTTATATCTTCAGGATTAATTAATGGCTCATCGCCTTGCACATTAATAATAAAGTCGCAATTTAGTTGCTTATTCGCTTGCGCTAATCTATCAGTACCGGTCAAACAAGTAGACCCTGTCATTATAACTTGTGCACCGAAGTCCTCAGCTACGTCCCGAATTTTATCACTGTCTGTAGCAATATAAACTAAGTTAGTATCAACAGCCAAACAACAACGTTCCCAAACATGCTGTATCATACTTTTTCCTAAAATATCAGCCAAGGGTTTACCTGGGAACCTACTTGACTGATATCTTGCGGGAATTACTACTGCATATTTCATTTAATTTCCCTGATACTTTTTATCGAGCTTAATTGGCCATTCAGACAATACATCGAAATTATTTTCCTTTGATAATTTGAGCATTTTTTCTTTCACATTTGAAAAAGGTAAATAGCAAATAAACTTTATATGATTATCTCTACTAGCTTCAAAATCAGATACAGCATCACCAAACATCATTATTTTTTTTGATTGGCTTTGTTTTATTATGGATGCTATTAAATCAGACTTTTTCGTTGGTGAACCATAAATGCCATTAAAATATTTAGATAAGCCCCTTGCTTCAAACA
>JBLIDR010000080.1:0-7055 GCA_047632655.1 Francisellaceae bacterium
ATCTATCTACTTGTAGAAAAAATGGGGTCAACGCAACAGATGCGTTGGATTTGTTATTCAATAAAAAATTACCTGATTTTATTCAGGTAAAAATTGATTTGAGCTGAATGGTTACAACTATTCAAGTCCATTGCAATATAACTTTCATTTATAAATCCAGTTATCTGGCATTCTGGATGGAATGCTTTCCGTATACGTTCAACATCAGCTTCATAAGTTCCAATAAAATAATCTTCTATACAACTTTGTATTTGCGTGATTGAATTAGTCATTAATATTTCCCTGTTAAAAATTGCTGTGTTGAAATAGATTCACCAAAGCGGTGTGCAATTTGATTATTAAAGTAATCTTCCTGTACTTGAGTAAAAGCCGCACAAGCATCTGAAATTACACGAGACTCATAACCCAAGTCGTGTCCAGACCTTAAAAATGATTCAACGCACTCTTGCAGGGCATATCCCATTAAAAATAGTTGATTTATATTATTATTACGTAACAATTGATCAAGATTTGATGATGCAAAAGCACTTGAACACTAACCTGCCTTGAACTATTAACTCATTAGATTTTGGTTTAAAATTTTCGTGAAAAGAACTGCCAAATGAGTTGGATTGAAATGTCTTCCTCATAGATATACGAGATCTTAGACCAATAGAAGACTGACCTAATACTTGATAATTACGATCAAAACTAAGCCCTGAGTGAATGACAATATAATCAGATTTTCTAGCACATACTAGAGCTTTCTCTGCTTGTTTCATTGATTTATTCAACCGTTCTTTATTATCATTCAAAGAATATAATTTTCCATCAGGACTCAACCATTCTTGTTGAAACTCAATCAGTATTAAGGCTTTATTCATTTATATTAATTCTCCATATATATTTTTGAACATACATTTTTTAAACATATCATTGCATTAGCGGCTACTGGAAAACCTGAAAAATATGCGGTTTGTAAAATAACTTCTGCAATTTCTTCTTTTGTAGCGCTAACTTTAATTGCAGCTTGAATGTGTGCTTCTAACTGTGGCAAACAAGATCCTTGAGTCGTTAAACTAGCAATGATGGTTAGCTCTCTTGTTTTTAAATACAATATTTCTCTTTGAAACAGATCACCAAAAATAGTTTCAATTGTCATTTGGGCCATCTTAGGGCAAATGTCAGAGAATTTATTAATGATTTCTTCACCTGTATTACCGCCATGAAGTTCATTCAGAAGCTCTAAACCTTTTTCATATTTTGTATCCATGCTATCTCCTTTAGGATTTTGGCTTATCAGTTAAAGAAAATAAGTATATGCTTATGGAAAAGAAATAATATCCGTATTAACTACGTAGGTAGGCAATAATTTATGCATATCATCAATTCCTGGGATGAATTAGATTTTCAGGAACATCCATTTTTATGCAACAGTGAAAAGGTTAATGAAGTTATTAAACCTATCGTCAAACATTTTAGACTTGATAGTTTCAACTACCACAAAACATATCATGACCGGTCACAAATTCGATTAACCAATCAACCAAATTGGTACGAACATTATCTCAAAGAAAAATTATACCTACATAGTATTTTTGAATTAAATTCAAAAATATACTCTCCATGCTATATCCTTTTATCTAATATAATAACCCATGGTAACATTCTAAATGATGCTAAAAAATTTGGAATTAATCATGCCATAACTTTCATTGACCCTTGCGATGATGGATGCCAGTTCTTTTTTTTAGGTACCACACAGAATGATCCTGATTTTTTAAATCAATATATTAGCAATATTCAATTAGTAAAAAAGTTTATCCATTATTTCAACATCAAAGCTATAAGCTTAATTAATGAAATAGAAAAATACAAAACTAAATCCTTAGACATGAAGCAAAATCAATTAAAGTTTAATCAAATTAATGAACTAGATAAATTTACCTTCATCTCAGAACTTTATAACCTTAAATTCACCAGTAGAGAACTTGAGTGTATTACCTTCTTACTAAAAGGCAACACCTCAAAACAAATAGCTAATGAACTTAATATCTCTTTTAGAACAATAGAGGTGTATATTGAACAGCTCAAGTTTAAATTAAACGTTAAAAGTAAGAATGATTTGATAAGGGTGCTGTTAGAAATATATCGATAATATTGGGTCTAGTTACAGATCTGAAACATTCAGTGACGGAAGAAAATTTATACAGATTGGTTTATGCTGCTTTCAATAACCCAGGTTTTCTGCGCTTCTCTTTATTTCTAGCCTTCTGGCGTAATATTGATCCAATTCTTTGAATGTTTCTGCCAACTATAGCAATTTAAACATAACGTTTAAAACCTTCAATTTCACTATCCAAAAACTTGTCTAATCCATGTTGCTCTAAGCAATTAATTCCAGACTCAACTGCTGAGTTCTTATAGCGTTCTGAAATAAACTCAGGCTCATGCTCAATAAGTTTGCGCTCTTTGGATAGCTTGCCTTTTTTCGGCATTATCACTTGATCCAAAATTTCAGCTAACTTCTGTTGATTAATTGTTGAGTCAAACCCTTTGTCAAAGCTACTGGATGTAAAATTTGGGAAATTTACTTGGCATTCCTTTACTATTAATTCAGCAATATTTACGTCAGCCTCATTTTGCATCACTCGGTGGTGTAAAATAAATTGATTCTGATCTTCAATAATACAAACCTTAATTCCCAGTTCAATTTTTCCGCCCGCTTTTGCACTATAAAATTTATGAAAATAAAACAGCAGTTAATGCTGTAAATTTTTTATACGAAGTTAAAGATATTTTTCCATTTTATATTACACATGTTTTAACAGATAACGGGCTTGAATTTACGGATAGATTTGTAAGTAAAAATAAAAAACCAACTGGAAATCATCAGTTTGACCTTAAGTCAACAGGATAGCATAGATCACAGATTAAGAGCTCCTTTCACGCCGTAAACAAACGGCATGATTGAGCGCGTTAATGGCACAATCAAAAATAAAGCAATCAAATTGTTTCAGTATAAAGATTTAGCTGAATTGAAAGTTGATGTAAATAAGTTTTTGATCTACTATAATTTAAACAGGATGAATGGAAGTCTACGGAGAGAGTTGAAAGTTAGAACTCCATTAGAAGCCATCCATAGTTGGTATAAAACAAAACCAGAGTTATTCAAGTTTAGCCCAGATCAATTCAAGACTAAATTTTTGAAATTAATGGAACAACGTGGTGAATCCTGACATTAAGACATAAGATTAAAATTATTTTAAAAGGTTTTTAGTATGAGATTACTAGTCATTGAAGATGATGAACAAGTTCGAGGCTTCATCGAAAAAGGTTTTAAAGAACATGGCCATTTAGTTGATACAGCTGACAATGGAAAGGGTGGTTTATTTTTAGCCACAACTGAAAATTATGAACTATTAATTGTTGATAGGCTTTTACCACAACTTGATGGGTTAACGATCATTAAAACACTTAGAGGGGTAGGTAATAAAGTTCCTATTATTATTTTAAGTGCTTTAGGTGAGGTTGATGATAAAATTACAGGTTTGCGCTCTGGTAGTGATGATTATCTTGTTAAGCCTTTTTCCTTTGAAGAATTACTTGTCCGCTCAGAAGCTTTAGTGCGTCGAGTACAGTCAGTAGCAGCAGGGTCGAATATTTCTAAATTAGAATGTGGTGAGGTTGAGTTGGATTTACTTTCTAGAGAAGTAACGCGTGCAGGGAAAGTTATTTCCCTACACACACGTGAATATAAGTTATTAGAGTATCTAATGCAGCATAAAGGTCATGTCGTAACGCGTACCATGTTATTAGAAAATGTCTGGGAGTATCATTTTGATCCACAAACTAACGTTATTGATGTTCATATCAGTCGTATGAGAAATAAATTAAATGAGGGTTTTAATGAGGATGTTATTGTTACAGTTCGTGGGGCTGGGTATATGATAAAGGCTTAACATATGCTTAGAAAAAAGAAAAATAAAAGGTTATAAAATGAACTTCAGAAAGTATAGGTCAAGTTCAAGTTTTAAAATGGCAATGTTATTCACAATATTATTAGGTATATCATTTCTTAGTATGATTTATTTAATTCATCAAAATTATGATATTTTAAGACAGTATAAAAGTATTTTATTTTTACTTTTTTTAAGCATGGCGTTAATGCTTATTGTTATTGCTGTGAGTTATTTTATTAGTATTTATGTCGTATCTAAAATCAATCATATTGCTGGAATTGCACAGAAAATAATGCAAACAGGTGACCTTTCTCAACGTATTGAAATTTCTTCAAAATGGGATGATCTTAGTGCTTTAGCTCTAATCTTGAATGAACTTTTTACACGGGTAGATAATTTGATGATTGGTGTGAGGGAGGTAAGTGATAATATCGCCCATGATCTCAGGACACCACTTACACATTTGCGTAGCAAACTCTCTGATTTAAAATCTTCTGTGCCTGAAAAAAACATGTGTGAAGTTGCTGCAATTTTAATGGAGTCTGACAGGTTGCTAGATACCTTTAAAGCATTATTAAGAATTAGTAATATTGAAAAAGGTAAGCGAAATATTGAGCCGCAGACTTTAGATCTAAATGAATTGTTACAGGATGTTATTGGTCTTTATGAGCCCCTTATGGAAGAGAAGGGCGTTGCCTTAATATCAAATACTTTTTCCTATTATTTATTGGTTGACAAACATCTATTATTCCAAGCTTTTGCAAATATTTTAGATAATGCGCTAAAGTTTACACCAGTACATGGCAAGATCGATATGGTTTCTTATCTCGAAAGTGAAAATTATTGCATTACTGTATCTGATACAGGGTCGGGTATTTCACAGCAAAATCGTAAAAAAGTATTTGATAGATTTTACCGAGAAGATGAAAGTAGAACCTTACCTGGCAATGGTCTTGGCTTGTCTTTAGTTAAAGCGATAGTGGAGGTACATAAAGGAAATATAGAAATGATAGATAATCTCCCTTGTGGTTTAAAAATTACGATTCGCCTACCTGTAAGTCAGTATACAAGGTGAGAAAATGTTATAAGATAATATTAACGATTATACCATCATTAATATTACTAGGTTGTGCAACAAAATCTAAAAATATCAGCTTTAAGCATTTGAAAAAACCCGATAAGCCAAGTTATTTTTTAATGTGCCCTAAAGGGAAATGCAATATTGATCCAAATTCAAAATCTCCTTGTTTTAATGTTTCGCGTGAACAGCTTATATCTGTATGGCAAAAAATGATTAAAGATCAATCGCGTTATAATTTATTGATTGATCGTAAATTTCATAAACAATATGTACAGCGAAGTTATATTTTTAATTTTCCAGATTACATTACAGTGCAATTTTATGCCATAAATGGTCACTCTAGCACCATTGCTTTATTAAGTTTTGCTAAGTATGGTTATTATGATTTTGGTGTTAATGAAGCTCGAGTAACTAAATTAATGAAGCAGCTTTATAAAACATTACCTATTTGTAATCTGGTCTACAGTAAAACGTAATCAAAGCTTGTGCATACTTATAGGATAGAGTAATTAACGATACGGAATTCTAGATGAAAAAAATTGCGATTGTAGGGAGTGGCATTTCAGGTTTGAGCAGTGCCTATATGCTGCAATCAAAATACGAGGTGACGCTTTATGAAAAAAATCATGAATTGGGCGGACATACACGTACAGTAATGGTTGAGGATAATGGCCAGAAGATTGCAGTAGACACAGGTTTTATTGTTTTCAATCAGGCTACGTATCCAAATTTAACTGCATTTTTTAATCATTTAGAAGTAAATGTTAATAAAGGTAGAATGTCATTCGGCGTTAGTATTAATGATGGTCAGTTAGAATATGGGTCAAATAATCTTAATAATGTTTTTGCCCAAAGGAAGAATATTGTTAAGCCTAAATTCATTAAATTAGTAGCTGACATTATAAAATTCAATAAATACGCGAAGGCTAATTTAAATAGATATGATAATGAACCAGATATTAATTTAAGAGATTGTTTAAAAGAAATGAAGCTTAGCTCTTGGTTTATTAATTATTACCTCTTGGCTATGGGTGCAGCAATATGGAGCACTCCAATTAAAAAAATGTATGATTTTCCTGCATCATCATTTCTCAGGTTTTTTAATAACCATGGCCTCTTAAGTATTACTGATCAGCCTCAGTGGTATACTGTAGATGGTGGCAGTCAACAATATATTGAGAAAATTAAAAAAAGTATTAATTCAAATATTCGCTTAAATTGTGCTGTTTCAGAAGTTTCAAGATTAGGTGGTAAGGTGCAAGTTACGGATAATTGTGGTAATCAGGAAGAATATGATCACGTAATATTAGCTTCACACGCAAATCAAACTCTATCAATGCTTTCAGATGTGACGAATGATGAAAAGAGATTATTAAGCGCTTTTAAATACCAGAAAAATAGAATGGTATTACATAGTGATATCTCGTTTATGCCTAAAAATAAAAGAGCTTGGTCAAGCTGGGTTTATCTTGCTGAAAACATGAACTCAAAGGGTGATCGTATTTCATTGAGTTATTGGATGAATAATTTACAAAAACTAGCAACAAAGAAACCGATGATTGTAACTTTGAACCCATCTAGAGAGCCAGCTTTGTCATTAAAGCATGACGAATATATTTTTGAGCACCCAGTTTTTGATCAAGATGCTATTAAATCACAAAAAAATATTTCAAGTATTCAAGGTATACAAAATACTTGGTTTGTAGGTGCTTATCTTTCATATGGATTTCATGAGGATGGATTGAAAAGTGCTATCAATGTTGCTGACAGTTTAGGAGTAATGCCATCATGGCTACCCCAGTAGAATTACTTTCAACTGAAGTTTTTCATAAGAGGCTATTTCCGAAGGTTAATTCATTTACTTATAAAACCTATTATTTAAGCTTACCTCTAGAAAAGCTTAAGGATTTATGTTCAAATTTTTTATTTGGTATGAATCGAATTGGCTTATTTAGCTTTTATGATAAAGATCATGGATTACGTGATGGTAGTTGTTTGGTAGTTTGGTTAGAAAATCAATATCAATCACAGGG
>JBLIDR010000081.1:0-7049 GCA_047632655.1 Francisellaceae bacterium
GACAAGTCATGGTGAAAAAGAATGCAGCTTGGTATCATTGAATACGAGACACTTTCAATGTCTTTATTCACCAACAATGCGTGTGAGTTCGTTATCGGTTGTGCGAGTTTAGCAGTACAGTAGAATCAGAAGTTATTAGGTCAATCTATCTGTTAAAATTACATGATAGCAGCAGCGGGTTGATATTAATAACAGATATTGGTGCCTGCTATTAAATAAATTCTGTTACTTTAGGTAATCGGTTTGGATTTATTAAAGATGGTTTGTACTTACAGATGATGGAGTTGAATTAATGTTTCAAAATAAAGTTTTGTTGATTACAGGCGGCACTGGCTCGTTTGGTAACGCGGTACTTCGTCGTTTTCTAGCTACGGATGTGTCAGAAATTCGTATCTTTTCTCGCGATGAATTGAAACAAGATGATATGCGTAAAAAATATGCAAATCCAAAGTTAAAGTTTTATATTGGAGATGTGCGTGATGTAAATTCAATTGTAGATGCTATGCGTGGCGTAGATTATGTTTTTCATGCAGCTGCTTTAAAGCAGGTCCCATCATGTGAATTTTATCCAATGCAAGCGGTTCAAACGAATGTGATTGGAACAGAAAATGTGTTGAACTGTGCCATTAACGCGAAGGTGAAAAAAGTAATCGTATTAAGTACGGATAAGGCGGTTTATCCCATTAACGCGATGGGGGTTTCGAAGGCGATGATGGAAAAGGTTGTTGTTGCTAAATCGCGTAATATTAATGACGAAGATACGATGATTGCATGTACACGGTATGGAAATGTGATGGCCTCACGAGGCTCTGTTATTCCATTGTTTATCGATCAAATTCGAAATGGTAAAGCAATTACAATTACTGACCCTGCTATGACACGATTTATGATGAGTTTAGATCAAGCTGTAGAGTTGGTCCTTTTTGCTTTTGAGCAAGGTAATAATGGTGATATATTTGTGCAAAAGGCACCTGCGGCGAGTATCGGACTGTTAGCCAAAGTGTTGAAAAAATTATTAAATAGACCGAATCATAATATCAGTATTATTGGTACGAGGCATGGTGAAAAACTTTATGAAGCTTTGTTGACCAGAGAAGAAATGGTCCATGCTGTTGATATGGGGGACTATTATCGCGTCCCAGCAGATATCCGTGATTTAAATTATTCAAAATATTTTGAAGAGGGTGAAGAAGTGGTGACACAGGCTCATGAATACCATTCTCACAATACAGTTCAACTTTCCGAAGTCGAATTGACGAGGTTATTACTCAAATTGCGTGAAATAAAGTCAGATATTCAAGAGTTCGCCTGAAAATAAGGATAAAAAAATGATTAAAGTGATGACCATCGTGGGGACTCGCCCTGAAATTATCAAGCTCAGCGAAGTGATAAAGGAGCTTGATAAACATACTGAACATGTACTTGTGCATACGGGCCAAAATTACGACTATGAGCTGAATGAGATTTTTTTTGAACAGCTGGGTGTGCGTCGTCCTGATTTCTTTCTTGAGGCTGTAAAAGGCAGTGCGTCCGTCACAATAGCCGACATTATTGCGAAGGCTGACAAGGTGATAGCTGAAGAAAAACCGGATGCGATTCTAGTTTATGGTGATACTAATAGTTGCTTATCAGTGATTCCGGCTAAAAAGAGAAAAGTGCCTATTTTTCATATGGAAGCTGGGAATCGAAGTTTTGATCAACGCGTACCTGAAGAAATTAATCGAAAGATTGTGGATCATCTTAGCGATATTAATATGCCTCTATCTGAACAGGCTAGAGATTACCTTATTTCCGAAGGTATTCGTCCTGAAACCATCATTAAAACCGGTTCCGCCATGTTAGAAGTGCTGAATGCCAATATGGATAAGATTATTGCTTCGGATATTCTTAAAAAAGAGAATCTGCAAGCACGTAAATATATGCTGATGAGTATTCATCGCGAAGAGAATGTTGATTCAGAAAAAAACTTTTCAGATTTGTTAGAATCGATTGATGTGATGAGCGAGGTATATGGTATGCCTATTATTATTTCAACACATCCAAGAACACGAAAGAAATTGGAAGAACTTGGCTATGAAAATAAAAATAGTCTTATTCGTTTCTCTAAGCCCTATGGTTTTCATGAATATAATAAATTACAAATGGAAGCATTTTGTGTGATTTCAGATAGTGGCACGATTGCTGAAGAAGGTTCTTTGTTAAACCTACCTGCGATTACGATTAGACAAGCTCATGAACGGCCAGAAGGTATGGATGAGGGTACATTGATCATGGCTGGGCTAAATAAAGATCGAATTATTGAGGCAATTAATGTTGTGACTGCACAACATGATTTTGAAAACCGTCCAATGAAGGTAGTTGCAGACTATAACGTCGATAATGTATCTAAAAAGGTGTTAAGAATTATTCTTTCTTACACAGATTATATTAATCGTACTGTTTGGCACAAAACACTTTAATGAAAAAGATAGTAATTTTAGGTGCAACGGGTTTAATTGGTCACCAAGTTTATCTGCGTTTGAAGGCTCGTGAAGAATTTGAAGTTTTTACGATGGCACGCGAACGTAAGATGGATAATGAGACAATCTTGCTTGATGCTCGTGACGAAGATCTGTTGCGTCAGAAAATACATGAGATGAATCCGGATGTGATTATCAATTGCATGGGGGTTTTGATTGCCAAAGCGAATAGTGATCCCGCACATGCGATATTCCTCAATGCTTATATTCCTCATTGCTTGAAAAAAGTTGCTGATAGTTTGGATGCAAAATTGGTTCATATATCAACAGATTGCGTGTTTTCAGGTAGCAAAGGTAGCTATGTTGAAACGGATTTTAAAGATGCGGATGATATTTATGGGCGATCTAAAGGTTTAGGTGAGGTGACGGGTGTACCTCATTTGACATTACGCACGTCGGTTGTTGGCCCTGAACTGAAAGAAGGTGATGAACTTTTCCATTGGTTTATGCGCCAACAAGGGGCTATTAAAGGGTTTACAAAATCTTTATGGTCAGGTGTGACAACAGTAGAACTGGCAAAAACTGTAGAGTGGGCTGTTGATAATGATATTCAAGGCCTGTATCAAGTCACTAACGGTATACCGATAAATAAATACGAGCTTTTAATGTTATTTAAACAGATGACTAATAAAGATATTGAAATTAAAGCGGTAGAGGGGCGCGTAACAAATAAATTCATGCTGGATACTCGGCAGGAGTTAAATGTGCCCATTCCTAGTTATGAAGGTATGTTGCGTGAAATGGTAAGTTTTATTAAAGCGCATCCTGAACTTTATGCATCCTATTCATTATAAAACGATTTGACCCCTGTATATTCTTATCGTTACACAATATTTCTGGCCTGAAAATTTTCGCATTACAGATCTTGCTACGGCTTTAAAAGAATAAAGCCAAGGCGTTGTTGTGTTGACGGGCATGTATAATTACCCGTAGGGTAAATTATACAAAGGTTACTCTTGTTGGAAAACCGTTGAAAGGAAATCTAGAGTACTCCTATTGTCGGGGTGTCATTATTTTTTCATGAAAGTAAAATTTGGCAGTTAGCGCATAGTTATCTCTACTCTGTGCTTTCCGCTTGTATCTTCGCAATTTGGTCTTCCACCCTGTGACCCGCAATGTTTCGATAAAGTACTCAGAGTTATTTATAGCTATATTAATTATGTTAATCACCTTATGTGGAATAAGCCCTAAAACTTATGAATAAAAACTCCAATATTTTTATTGTCACAGAATACATTTCCTCCTCCGAAAATACTACAGGGTTTTATTGGGAGGATATTGCGAATGCACTTTCCAGTGAGTTTGGTGGGATATCCATTGTGACTTCAAGTGCAGTGGATATGTCACCTGCTACAACTATTTCGGGTGATATTGAATATGTTAGAGTCAGCCCCTCTTCTTCAATTAAATCGGGTTATATCTTTAAGCTTTTAAGCCAAGTTATAGTGTCATTTAAGTTAATGCATAAAGTTGTGTATCACACAAAAAAAAATGATCTCATCATATGTGGCACTAATCCAACATTTTTACTTTTACTAATGTGGATTTTCAAACCTTTCAAAAAATTTAAGTGGATATTATGTGTTTATGACATTTTCCCTGATAATTTAGTACCTGCTGGAGTCGTTTCTCCCTGCAACATTTTTTTTAAACTAGTGAAGTTTTTTTTTCATAAAGCATATTTTTCTGCTGACTCAGTCGTGGTTATCGGGCGAGATATGTATGAGTATGTTTTAAATATAGGGATTGATGAAAAAAATTTAAGAATTATAGAAGGTTGGTATGAGCCTGATGTTTTAAATATACCTGAAGAAAGAGATATTTCAATAATTAAAAATCTTGGTTGGGCTAATAAGATTATATATCAATTTTTTGGGAACATAGGCACTGTTCAAGATATCAGAAATATTCTTTCCTCTATTCAGTATATTGATAGGGAAGATGTTGCTTTTTTGTTTGCAGGCTTTGGCTCGGAAGCCACCTACCTTGAAGAGTATATTGAAGCTAATACAGCTGCCAATGTGTATTACTATGGTGCGGTACATCAAGATGAAAAGATGGCTTTACTTGCTGCATGTGATGTATCTATAGTATCTCTTGTTCCTGGCATGTATGGTCTTGCTGTTCCTAGTAAAGCTTATTTCTCTCTCGCAGCTAATAAGCCCTTATTAGTGGTTGGTGATCAGGGTGCAGAGCTTGATTTATTATTGAAGGATTATCCAGTGGGTTGGTTTTGCCAGTCGGCTTCGCCTAAAGCCTTAGCAGAGATTATCAATTCTATCTCGATAGATGTAGTGAAAGCGAAGGGAGTGTCTCCTCGCCAACTTGCAATTAATAATTTTTCTTCTCAAAAGTCTTGTGCTGGCTATGTTTCAGTGGTCCGATCGTTTTTTAATTGAGATTTTTTTTGTGTATCTGCGGCAAAATGATGGTTGGCTTTACACTATGATGTTTATATTTTTATGATAGATTGTTAACTCTTTATTGTTGCCAAACCAGCTATAAAGAGTCTCAATACTATAAATATGTTTAAGGGTAAGCAATGAGAGTTCTTGTTTCAGGTGCATCTGGTTTTGTTGGTCGATCTTTGGTTAGTAGCTTGATTGATGCTAAGCTTGATGTAATAGCACTGGTTAGAGAGCGCTCATTATTTTTACCAAAAGAAGTTGTTCAAGTTGTTGTTGGTGATTTTAAAGCTTGGTCCGCTATGAATCTATCATTTAACAGTAAGATTAAAAAAATTCTGCCAGATGTCGATGTCGTTATTCATTTAGCATCACGTGTTCATATTATGGCTGATAACTCAAGTGATCCACTAGCTGAATTTCGAGTAATCAATACGGATGCGACACTGGCATTGGCTAGTGCGGCCGTGGGTGCTTGTGTCAATCGATTCATTTATATAAGCTCTATTGGTGTTAATGGTAATAAATCTTTTCAGCCATTTACAGAGCAGTGTAAACCCGAGCCACATAATCATTACGCAATATCGAAGCATGAGGCCGAAAATGGGTTGTTGACCTTAGCAAGCGACTCGAATATGAAAGTCGTGATTATTCGGCCACCATTAGTTTATGGCCCTAATGCTCCGGGTAATTTTGCAACTTTAATAAAGTGGATCTATAAAGGTCCGCCACTTCCATTTGGAGCGATTGATAATTTGCGTTCTTTTGTAGCATTAGAAAATTTGGTTAGTTTTATTATCCATTGTCTTGATCACCCTAAAGCGGCAAATGAAGTGTTTTTGATCTCCGATGGTGAAGATGTATCCACCACGAAGTTATTACAAAAAGTAGCTAAGGCTTTGGGTAAAAAACCATCGCTTATCCCTGTGCCAGTAAGTTGGATGAATTTTGTCGTGAAATTAGTTGGTAAAGGTGATGTGTCAACGCGGTTATTTTGCTCGCTTCAGGTTGACAGTACAAAAGCAAGAGATTTACTGGGCTGGAAGCCAGTGATTACCATGGATGCACAATTAAAGAAAACAGCGGATGCATATTTAGAAAATGAAAAGACCCTTTGATTTTCTGTTGGCATTGTTTGCCACAAGTGTTTTTATTATTCCTGTTATTGTTACGGCAGTTATGATTAAGCTTACATCTAAAGGCCCCGCTTTATACTGGTCAGATCGTATCGGTAAAGATAACCAACTTTTTAAGATGCCAAAATTTAGAAGTATGAGCATTGATACCCCCGCAGTGGCAACACATTTATTGGCAGATCCTAAAAGTGTATTGACTCCGATTGGTAATTTCTTGCGTAAATCGAGTTTGGATGAGCTGCCCCAGCTTTGGTCAATTTTAAAGGGAGATATGAGCTTCGTAGGGCCACGTCCTGCATTGTTTAATCAAAATGATTTAATTATTTTACGATCTGAATACGGAGTAGATAAACTTACACCAGGTTTGACTGGCTGGGCACAAGTTAATGGACGTGATGAATTGCCAATATCAAAAAAAGTGGCTTTGGATGTCGAATATTTAAAGTGTCAGTCGTTACGGTTTGACATTAAGATTTTATGGCTCACATTTTTGAAGGTGCTTCAGCGGGATGGAGTGTCCCATTAATAGAGCTAGATGATTCATAGTCTATAATTAAATGATTAGGTATGATTCACAACGACTAAAAGATTGTATCGCTCTATTTATAGAGTTAAATAAAGGATATTTTAGAGTTCCAATAATGACTGATATTTTTAGTAAAAACCTAATATTAAACATTGTCACCCTTAGTCGACGTAATAAGCGTTTTATCATGGTCCTTGCTGATTTAATCGCATTGCCTTTAGCGTTATGGTCAGGCTTCGCTTTGCGATTATCAGAATGGTGGCCACAAGAATATTTAATAGCCTCTTGGCCTTTGTTTTTAGTATTGCCTATAGTCGGTATTTCTATTTTTATGCGCCTTGGCTTATATCATGCGATAGTTCGATTTATGGGCGCGCAGGCAATTTGGGCGGTAAGTCAAGGTGTTTTTCTTTTAGCACTTGTCTTGTGGTCTGCTGCGGTTATTTTGCAAATAGAGCCTTTT
>JBLIDR010000082.1:0-7040 GCA_047632655.1 Francisellaceae bacterium
AGAATACATTAGAAAATAACTAAAGACTTGAGACAGATGAAATACCTTTCATTAATTCAAGGACTTTAAGCCTTGCTTCAGATTCGATTAATATTTTTTGAGCTTCAAGTAAATCCAAAGGATCTTTACTATGGTCTTTTAGCATCTCTCCGGCTCTTTGCTTAGCTTCTTGGGCTGCAATTTCATTAATATCCTGTGGACGTTCTACAACATCAGCTAAAGTGATAACTTGTCCTGGTTGTACCTCTAAAATACCACCAGCAACAAACAATAACTCTTCTTTGTCATTATCTAATCTAATACGCATGGTTCCTGGCGGAATTGAAGTTAATAGCTGGGTATGCCCATAAGAGATACCTAGCTCACCATCGCTACCACGCAGTGATATTGACACAGCTTCACCTGAAAAAACAGGACCTTCTGCACTGATAACATCAACTTGAATTTTTTTTACTGACATAGAATAAACCTTATTGATATTATAATGACTTAGCTTTTTCTACTGCTTCTTCAATTGGACCAACCATATAAAATGCTTGCTCTGGTAGATGATCATATTCACCAGCTACGATTCCTTTAAAACCAGCAATAGTTTCTTTTAATGATACATATTTACCAGGGTTACCAGTAAATACTTCAGCAACATCAAAAGGTTGAGATAAAAATCTTTGAATTTTCCTAGCACGCGAAACTACTGATTTATCTTCTTCAGACAATTCATCCATACCTAGAATAGCAATAATATCCTTGAGATCTTTATAACGTTGTAATGTTTCTTGTACATCACGTACAACATCATAATGATCCTGTCCAACGACTAAAGGATCTAGCAAACGGGAAGTTGAATCCAATGGATCAACAGCTGGATAAATACCTAACTCAGCAATTTGACGAGAAAGTACAATGGTTGCATCTAAATGAGCAAAAGTTGTGGCTGGAGAAGGATCGGTAAGATCATCTGCAGGCACATATACAGCCTGAACAGATGTGATTGAACCTGTTTTTGTTGAAGTAATACGCTCTTGTAGCACACCCATTTCTTCAGCCAAGGTTGGTTGGTATCCAACTGCTGATGGCATACGCCCTAAAAGAGCAGAAACTTCTGTTCCAGCTAAGGTATAACGATAAATATTATCAATAAACATTAGTACATCACGATTTTCATCACGAAAACCTTCTGCGATTGTTAATCCGGTCAAAGCAACACGAAGTCGGTTACCTGGAGGCTCATTCATTTGGCCATAAACTAACGCTACTTTATCAAGTACATTAGATTCTTTCATTTCATAATAAAAGTCATTACCCTCACGTGTACGCTCACCAACACCGGCAAAAACAGAGTAACCTTTATGCTCTTTAGCAATATTATTAATCAATTCCATCATGGTAACTGTTTTACCAACACCAGCACCACCAAACAAACCAACTTTACCACCCTTAGAGAACGGACAAATTAAGTCGATAACTTTAATACCAGTTTCTAAAATTTCTACACTTAAAGATAGATCACTAAATGCAGGTGGTTTTTTATGAATAGGGGCTCTTTCTTCTTCACCAATAGGCCCAGCTTCATCAATAGGATTACCCAATACATCCATGATTCTACCTAGGGTCTTTTGTCCTATTGGAACTTGAATTGGACTTCCAGTATTTTTAACTTCAAGGCTGCGCTTAAGACCATCAGTAGTTCCCATGGCAATTGTACGAACTACCCCGTCACCGATTTGTTGTTGAACTTCTAAAGTTAAGCCTGAACTTAAAACTATTAATGCATCATATACCTGTGGCACACTATCCCGTGGGAATTCAACATCAACTACCGCTCCAATGACCTGATTTACTTTACCGTTATTCATGTGTGTATTATCCTTATATCATATAAAATCAATTAAACTGCAGACGCACCAGATACAATCTCTGCAAGTTCTTGAGTAATTGCAGCTTGTCGTGCTTTATTATATTGTAAGTTAAGCTCATCGATAACTTCACCCGCATTGTCTGTTGCATTTTTCATGGCAACCATTCTAGATGCTTGTTCACAAGCAAGATTTTCGATAACACCACGATATACTTGTGATTCAATATATCTTTTAACTAAAAGCTCCAATAATTCTTTAGCATCAGGTTCATAAATATAGTCCCAATGATAATCTAACTTTTCATCTTCATCAGCGACAACAGGGAGTAGTTGTCTATTGTTAGGATTTTGTTTAATTGTATTAACAAATTCATTCGAAAACAAAATGAGCTGATCAATTTTTTCAGCGTCGAATAAATCGAGCATTACTTTAACTGAACCAATCAAGTCTTGCACTGTGGGTTTATCACCTAGATGATCTGCTATAGACTCTATATTAACATCAAATCGTCTAAAAAATGCTTCTGCTTTAGCACCGATTAAGGTTAAATGAACTTCTATTCCTTTCTTTTTAAAATCATTAATTGTTTTAACTGCTGCTTTAAATATATTTATATTTAAACCGCCACATAAACCACGGTCAGAAGATATAATTATAATACCAGCACGCTTAACTTCTCTTTTTTTAAAATAAGGATGTAAGAATTCTAAATTTGCTTTAGCCACATGGGCAATAATAGCTCTAGCATAATCTGCGTAGGGTCTAGCTTGCTCCATTCTCTCACGAGCTTTACGCATTTTACTTGCCGCAACAAGCTCCATGGCTCTCGTTATTTTTTGTGTATTTTTAACACTAGTTATTTTCGAACGTATATCTCTACCAGTTGCCATAATTAATTCCTATCTATTACCAGCTCTGGGTTTCCTTGAATTTTTTAAGTAACTCAGAAAGTTTATCTGCAATTTCGTCGTTATAACTACAAGTTTTATTTATCTCAGCCATAAATTCAAAAGCTTCAGTATCAGCAAAATCATGCAAAGCAGCTTCAAATAAAACAATTCTATCTAAAGGAATATCATCTAAGAATCCTTTTTCTGCAGCAAATAATGATAATGCCATTTTTGCGATACTCAAAGGTGAATATTGCTTTTGTTTCATAAGTTCAGTGACACGTTGACCACGTTCAAGTTGTGCTCTAGTAACATCATCAAGGTCAGATGCAAATTGAGCAAATGCTTGTAGTTCACGATATTGAGCTAAAGCTAACCGTACACCGCCCCCTAATTTTTTGATAATTTTTGTTTGTGCAGCACCACCGACTCGTGAAACAGAGTTACCGGCATTAATCGCAGGACGGATACCTGAATTAAATAAATCTGTTTCAAGAAATATTTGTCCATCGGTGATAGAGATAACATTGGTTGGCACAAAAGCGGAAATATCGCCAGCCTGGGTTTCAATAATCGGCAATGCAGTTAAAGATCCTGATTTTCCAGTTATTTCACCATTAGTGACTTTCTCAACGTAGGCTTCACTCACTCTTGCAGAACGTTCTAGTAATCTAGAGTGAAGATAAAAAACATCACCTGGATAGGCCTCACGTCCTGGCGGTCTCCTTAACAACAAAGAAATTTGACGGTATGCCCAAGCTTGTTTGGTTAAATCATCATATATAATTAAAGCATCTTCCCCTCTGTCTCTGAAGTACTCACCCATTGTACAGCCAGAATAAGGCGCAACAAATTGTAAAGCAGCTGAATCGGCAGCGTTGGCAGCAACAATAATAGTATGCTCCATAGCCCCATGTGCCTCTAATTTTCTAACCACATTTGCAACAGAGGAAGCTTTTTGCCCAATGGCAACATATATACACTTAACACCGGTACCTTTTTGATTAATGATCGCATCAATGGCAACCGCAGTTTTACCTGTTTGTCTATCACCAATAATAAGCTCACGCTGTCCTTTACCAACAGGAACCATTGCATCAATAGCCTTGAGTCCTGTTTGAACAGGTTGATCGACACTCTTACGCCAAATAACACCAGGCGCAACTTTTTCAATCGGGGCATTTAGCTTAGTATCAATATCACCCTTGCCATCAATAGGGTTACCTAATGCATCAACGACTCGGCCCATTAGCTCAGGCCCCACAGGAACTTCTAAAATTCGACCTGTGCAATATGCTTTTTGTCCTTCTGCTAAATGATTATACTCACCAAGAACAACGGCACCTACAGAATCTTGCTCTAAGTTAAGCGCCAAACCAAAAACACCACCCGGAAGCTCGATCATCTCTGAATAAGCAACATCTTCTAAGCCGTGAATACGAATAATTCCGTCACTAACACTAATAATTTCTCCTTCTTCACGAGAAAGAGATTTAGTGTCAAAGTCTTTAATTTTATTTTTAATTAAATTACTAATTTCAGAGGAGGTTAGTTGCATTATTATTACATCCTTTTGTATTAAGCCAATAAATTCTGTGTTAAGCGTTCAATTTTATTTTTTACTGAACCATCAATAATCAAGTTTCCAGCTCTTATGATAGCTCCGCCGATAAGAGATGGATTCTTTGTAACTTTTATATCAATACTGCCGTTAAATTTTACTTCAAGCTTTCTTTTTATGGTTGCCGTAAACTCATCACTAACTTCAAGAGCTGACTCTATAACAACTTCAGTTGTGTTTTCTTCCGTCTGTTTCATTTTATCAAATAATTTATAAATTTCTGATGATACAAGAAAACGGTTATACTGAGCCAAGACTCTAATATAATTTTTTTTATCCTGTGATAAATCATCATCTAAAATACCGATAACTATTTCACTCAGCTCTTCATTGGAGACAGAAGGAGATAATACAATATCGGCCATATAAGAATCTTCACTTATCACAGAAAGGTTTTCTAATAAATCAGACCACTCACTTAATTGTTTATCTTCTTTTGCTAGTTCAAAAACAGCTTTTGCGTAAGGTCGTGCTATATGTTTACATTCAGACATTTCAATATCTCTTAATCTAATTCAGCAGCTAATTCATCTAATAACTGTTTGTTTGCTTTTTTATCAATTGATTTATTCAATATTTTTTCAGCACCAGTCATAGCAATTGAGGCAATTTCGGCTTTCAATGCACTTTTGACCTGCTCTTTTTCTGTCTCAATTTCTTTTAATGCAGCAATTTTTATTTTTTCAGCTGAATACCTAGCATCTTCTTTTGCTTGTTCATCAAGACGTCTAGCGCGATCATTTGCCTGATCTATAATTACAGCTGATTGTGCTTTTGAGTCGAGGATTATTTCATTAGCTTTTCTTTTAGCTAATTCCAAATCATTACCAGCTTTTTCTGCAAAGGCTAAACCGTCAGCTATTTTCTTATTTCTTTCATCCATTGCTTTTTTTAATGGCGGCCACACAAATCTCATGGTAAACCAAACAAAAATCGCAAATGTGATCATCTGCCCTATAAGGGTAAGATTAATATTCATATTAGATCCTACTTGTTTAAATTTGCCTTTAAATTAATGCGCTGCTAAGGCTGTTTGTATTGCAGGCAACATTAACGGGCTTGAATATAGAAGTAAGAAGCCAATCGCTATTGAGATTGCAGCGAAAGCATCAACGAAGGCAGCAACAATGAACATTCGAACCAATAACATACCAGCTAATTCAGGTTGTCTAGCAACACCTTCAAGATATTTACCACCAAGAACCCCAAAACCAATGGCTGTACCTAAACCAGCTAATCCAATTAACAATGCCGCTCCTATAGCAGTAAATCCATTAAGTTGCGTTGCTAATTGCAGTGCTGTAGTTGCATCTATTGACATTTTTTACTCTCCTTTATTGATGATAAATTAAGTTTATTTTTTTATTTTTTAATGATCATCTTGCGCCATAGCAAGATAGACAACGGTTAACATCATAAACACAAATGCTTGAATTACAATGATTAATATATGGAAAATTGCCCATAATCCACCTAAACTCCATTGAATCCACCAAGGTAACAAAGCTATAAGAATAAATATTAATTCTCCTGCAAATAAGTTACCAAATAACCTAAGTGCTAATGAAAGAGGTTTAACCACTTCATCAATTAATCTGAAAGCTAAATTAAGAGGGAATGCCCATGGCCCAAAAGGTGAGGATAACATTTCTTTTGCTAATCCGATTGGCCCTTTTGATTTAAAGTTATAGAACACTATCAATAGAAAAACAGTTATTGAAAGACCAAAAGTAAAGCTGACATTTGCTGTTGGAACAACTCTAAAATAAACATGACTGTATGGAGTACCACTAACTAAACTAATTACCCAAGGAATAAGATCTACAGGTAATAAGTCCATTAAATTCATTAATAAAACCCAAACAAAAATGGTAATTGCTAATGGAGTTATAAAAGATCTTGGTCGATACCAAGTTTCCGCAACGGTATTATCTATCCATTCAGTTAATAATTCAACGAACGATAATATTCCTTTAGGTGCTTTTTCACTTGAAGCTTTTTTACCAACAATATAAAAAATTGACAAAAACATAATACCTAATGTTATTGCTACAATCATGGCATCAAGATCAATTGCCCAAAAGCTCTTACTAGGTCCAAAGTTTCCTGTGGAAAAATCAAACATCCAAGAGGTTAGATGATGTTGCACATACTGCGATGATGTCATTAAATGTTCTGTGGTTGAACTCATATTAATTTTCTCTTAAATTACTTTATAAATAAAGGCATCATCCATACCGCTACTTGCAATAAAAACAACCCACCTAAGTAAATTATAAAACTTGGGTGTAAATATAACGCAACTAGTATTGTTCCTACAATGATAATCATCATTTTAAAAAAAGTACAGGCATATAGTATCATCAATTCTTTTGCTGGTTGATAAGTCTTATTTTTAAGCATGAATCGAGAAAGTAATACTAGGTTGCCAATGAACATAACCACAGCGCCTGATATAAATGATTGCACAGAGGATTTACTAATACAAACAGTTATCATTGCGCTAACAAAAATAACTATAATCTGAAAGATAAGAAATTTAGTTAATTGTAATTTCTTTGATGTAAGCATTTTTATTCCTGAAACTTTAATGCGCTAAGAGTATAAACTTTGAACATCCCCCTAGCAATAAAAATCTTGGGAGTTGTATAATTTTTTATTTTCCTAATT